>CALDMQ010000134.1 GCA_937917505.1 uncultured Erysipelotrichaceae bacterium
CCTTTTGTTCCATAGCCACCGTCTAAACCAGCAACTTTCAAAGTTTTCCCTTCAGCAGATGATGCTTTATCTTTACTACCACAACCAGTAACCAAAGTCGCACACATCAAAACTGAAAGTCCCAAAGATAACACTTTTTTCATTTTCATATGTTGTTTTCCTCCTCCATGATATCTTTCAATAACAATATATATAAATGAAAGCGGTTTATCTACGTTAAACTTGTTTATTTTTTTATATATCTTGCGATTAAGCGAAAAAAATTGTAAAATATGTATAGAAATATCACGGAGGCTGTTTTATGAGTAATAATCGTATTAATATTATTGATGATAATTTCTTTGATCATAAATCTCAATTAATGTATGTGACTTATTCCAAATTTGGCCAAGATTGGAAATCTTTAAAACATTTCCACCCATTTACAGAAATCTTTTTTGTTTTAAACGGGGAAGGAACACTGACTGTTGAGAATGAAACTTTTGATATAAAAACTAATGACTTAATTATCGTCCCACCCAATGTCTACCACCAAGAAAATTCACATGATAATAAACCTTTAGAATATGTTGTTTTAGGAGTGCAAGATTTGTTATTCCAAATAGATAACCCAACTCAAAATTTTATTTATCAAAACTTTGATAAAGATAACGATGATGTTCTTTATTATGTCCATCATCTATTAATGGAAAGTGAAACAAAAGAAATTGGCTATGATACAGTTTGTCAAAAACTCTTAGAACTTCTTATTTTAAAAATCATTAGAAAGATTAACATTAACTTACAAGCTCACCAAATCATTTCACCAGTAAAAAGAGAAATACGTGTGATTTGTCATTACATTGACCAAAACTATTCAGAAAACTTATCATTAGAAAGTTTGGCTAAATATATGAAAATGAATAAATATTATATGGCTCATGAGTTTAAAAAATATATGCACATATCACCTATACAATATTTAATAAATCGTCGTATCCAAGAATGTCAATCTTTACTCAAAACGTCAAGTTTATCTGTTTCTGAAATATCTGAAGCCGTAGGCTTTTCTTCACAATCTTACTTTTCTCAAATTTTTAAGAAAACTTTAGGTATGACACCTTTACAATATCGTCAAAACAATATCCAAGAATCAAACACTCAAGAAATCAGAAAAAAATTTATTATAAGTAAAAATGAGAATTAGTATTATGCTATTTCTCATTTTTTATATCTTGTATAACTTGTTGAACTGTTTCATCAAAACATTCTAAATTCACTTCATACCAATGCATATCAAATTGATTTTTAAACCACGTATATTGACGTTTTGCATATTGGCGTGAATGTTTTTTTATATTCTCATAAACATCTTCTTTTGAACAATGATTCTCAAAATAATCAAACCATTCTTTATACCCAATTGCTTTCATACTTTGATGTTCTCTACTTAACCCTTGAGAATACAACTTATTCATTTCTTCTTCTAAACCTAAATCTCTCATCACATCAACACGATGATTGATACGTTCGTACAAAATTTCTCTATCCAACGTTAAACCAACAAAATAAGCATCATAAATACAACGATGTTCTTGTTTGTCTAAGTGTTCGCTTTTTCGTTGCCCGGTTTGTTCATAGATTTCTATAGCACGTAAAACACGTTGACGATTATGAGGATGTAATTCTAAAGCACTCTTTTGATCCATCTCCTTTAAATAATCATAAAGTTGATAATTATCCAAATGCGCAAATTTTTCTTTAATCACTTCATGGTTATCCTCTGTTTCACTAAACACATAATCATAAAGTGTTGCTTTAATATAAAGTCCTGTCCCACCAACAATAATAGGGGTTTTCCCTCTTGATGAAATCTCTTGAATTTTTTCTCTTACCATTTCTTGAAACTCTTTGACACTGTATGATTCTGTTGGTTCTTTAATATCCACTAAATGATGAATAATTCCTTGCTTTTCTTCGCTTGTAACTTTCGCAGTACCAATATCCATCCCCCTATAAATTTGCATAGAATCACCACTAATGACTTCACCATCAAAAATCTTAGCCAACTCTACTCCCATCTTTGTTTTTCCAACACTTGTTGGTCCAACAACAACAATAACCTTATTCATTAATACGTCCAATCCCTAATAAACTATATAAAATAGAAATAATAATTGAAACAAGAATTGTTAGTCCAAAAGATTGAATATAGAAATCCGGAGCTAATACACTTTCCGCCAAAGATAACACAAAACCATTAATAATTAATTGAAATAATCCAAAAGTCATCAATGTAAATGGAAAAGCCAAGAAAGTTAAAATAGGTTTGATAAAAGTATTTAATAAAGCCAAAACAACAGCAACTAAAAAAGCCACTTGAAAATTCTTAACATAAACACCATCAAACAAATAACTCACAATCATAATAACAGCAGCTCCTAATACAAAATCAAGAACAAGTTGAACAATTCCTTTTTTCATCTAAACCACCCTCTTAAATAATTTTTCTAATTCATAATCACTATAAAATAATATCGTTGGTCTTCCATGTGGACAAACGTAAGGATTCTCACAACGCATTAAGTTATCAAAAATTGTTTGCATATCTGATTGATTCAAATAAGTGTTTGCTTTTAAAGATGCCTTACAACTTAATGTTGCTATAGCATGTTCCTGTAAAGCCACAACATCTAAACGATTCTTGTGTAAAACTTCTTGAACCATTTCATCTACAAAGATATTTTCATCAATCCTTTTCATCCATAAAGGTAAACTTCTCACAATATATCCATGCTCACCAAAAACTTCTAAATGAATCCCTACTTTTTCTAAAAGTTCTTTCCTTTCTTCTAAAATCAAAAACTCACTCATTGGATACTCTAATTGTAATGGGACTAATAAAGGTTGCATTGTTAAATCAAGATGAGAAAACTTTTCTTTATAATATTCAAAATTAATTCTTTCTTGAGCTGCATGCTGATCAACAAGATACATTCCTTTTTCATTTTCACCTATCAAATAAGTTCCTCTGATTTGTTGTTTAGCATATATCTTTTCTTTGATTGGCTTGACTTGTTCAACCACTTGATAAGTCTTCTTATCTTCTTGAATGATATGTGGTGTTACAGTCTTTGGTGTATCTTGTTTTAAAACTTCTCTTTGCTCATAAACAGGCTCACTTTTGATTTCAACAGGCGTTTCTTCGACCAAATCAAAAGAAGTTTGTTCTAATATAGGTTTAAATGTCTCTCTTTCTGTTTGTTTATTCTTTGCTTGATAAGTAAGATCCACTTGTTTTAATGCATTATCCACACCTTCAAAAATCAAGTCTCGTAGTTCATATTCTTTAGAAAAACGCACTTCCAACTTTGAAGGGTGCACATTCACATCAACCAAATAAGGATCCACTTCAATATTAACAACTGCAATTGGGAAACGATTATGTGCAAGATAAGCACGATAAGCATTATTAATTGCATCAATACTCATTGCATTTTTAACATAACGATGATTTACAAGTGTAATAATATTATTTTTAGAAGCACGAGATGTATCTATCTTACTGATATATCCACTGATTTGAAATTCATCATTTTCTAATGATAGAGGTATCATATTTTTTGCAATTGCAATACCATACATACTAGAAATCACTTCCAACAAATTTCCTTTCCCATTTGTTTGAAAGATATTTTTATCATTATGATATAAAGCAAAAGCAATCTTAGGAT
>CALDMQ010000135.1 GCA_937917505.1 uncultured Erysipelotrichaceae bacterium
TCAGGAAGTGGCTATGCTTGTGTAAAACGTATTGGAAAAGATAATTATTCAGCACAACTGGTACATAAAGCGAAACATAAAAATAAAGCATCATCTGAGATGCGTGATTCTATTGAAAAAGTGATTAAAGTTTTAAGTGTTGTGATTATACCTGTAGGTATTGTTTTGTATATGTCACAACGCTTGGCAAATCCAACTGATTCAGCAATTGCAATTGTGAGAACTGTCGGTGGGATAGTGGGAATGATTCCTGAAGGTCTTGTGTTACTAACGAGTTTATCTTTTATTATCGGTGTTGGGAAGTTAGCAAGAAAAAAGGCTTTGATTCAAGAGATGGAAGCTATTGAGGCTTTGGCACGTATCAATGTTTTGTGTCTTGATAAAACAGGGACAATCACAACTGGTGAATTAGAGGTTGAGGACGTTGTTTACTTAAATGATGAATCTCAAACAGCTTTAGATTATATCTTAGGAGCATTTTGCCATGTTTTTGAAAATGCAAATTCAACACAGCTTGCTTTACAAAAATATTTTTCAAAAAATGATGAATTAAAAGCTATTCATTACATACCATTTTCATCGAAAAGAAAATTGCAAGCTATTGGTTTTTCAAATGGGGAAAATTATGTTTTAGGTGCACCTGAATACTTACTATCTCAAGATGATCAAAAATTTGATCTTGTAAAAAACTATTCTTCACAAGGATTTAGAGTTTTATTATTTGGTCAAACATCTAGAATAGATGATGAAAATATGACTATTGGTGATGTAAAAGCACTGGCATTGATTGTTTTAAAAGATTGTATTCGTGATGATGCGAAAGAAACACTTGCTTTCTTTGAAAAAGAAGGAGTAGATGTGAGAATTCTTTCAGGTGATTATCCAGCGACAATTTCAAGAGTTGCACAACTTGCTGGACTACACAATGCTAATCGTTATATCGATGCGACAACATTACCTGATAATGTTAATGATATTGTAGAATTAGTGAAATATTACCGTATTTTTGGACGTGTAAAACCTGAACAAAAACAATTGATTATTCAAGCATTGCAAAAATCTGGATATGTTGTTGGGATGGTCGGTGATGGAGTTAATGATGTTTTAGCGATTAAAGATGCAGATTGTGGGATTGCTATGGCATCGGGAAGTGATGCTGCAAAGCAAGCTGCACATATTGTTTTACTTGATTCTTGTTTTGCTTCAATGAAACAAATTGTTAATGAAGGAAAGACAATTATTGCTAATATTGAAAGAGTCAGTTCACTTTATCTAACAAAAACTATCTATTCAACAGTTTTATGTCTTGTCTTTGCAATTTTACGTAGAAGTTATCCATTTACGCCTCTTCAATTGAGTTTAATTAGTGGATTGGCTATTGGTATCCCAAGTTTTGCTTTGACTCTAGAACAGTCTTATGCAAGTGTTTCTAAAGGTTTCTTAAGACATGTGATTTTTACAGCTGTTCCATGTGCTTTAACTATGATTATCTATATGATATTGATTACATATTTGGGAGATTTATTAAACTTTAGTTCTATGATTTATCAGTTTTTTAACAGTGTTTATTGTTTGTGCACCAATTACAAAATTACGTCTTATTTTAGCAACTTCTGTTACAACGTTATTTTATTTGATTTTATTTGTATTTCATGATTTCTTTGGTGTTTATTCATTCTTAGATATGCGTGTTATTTGGGTCATACCAATATGTATTTCTGCTGTTTTTATAGTAAATATTTTAACGGGAGTTATAAGACAGATTTATAATCATTATTCAAAATCTAAATCGTCTACACAATCATTATAGATAGATAAAAAATTATTATGCATATAAGCAAGTTGATATTGCTGTTTTGTTAATTTATAAAACTTTTCAGCATCTATATAAGGACCAGTCAAATAAAGACCACATCTTAATTTTAAGTTATATTCTTTATTTTGATAAGATAAGGTCCTTTTTTCTATGTCTTTTTTTAATAAGAAAATAGCTGATAAAATTGTATTTTCATCAATATTACACATCACTAAAAAATATGTAGCAGGTTTTAATTCTATTATTTCAACATCTCCTATGTCTAAATAATTTTGCATGAATTCAATAATTCTTGGACTTATTTTGTAATAAATATTTTCTGATTTAATAGGATCTATATCTAAAAAATAAAATGATAAATAAATACCTACTAGAGAGTTAGGTATATGGGGAAAAGAAAGATCATCAAAGAATGTATATAGACGTTGATTTTTGATTGGTTTTGATGTTTGACTTGGATTTAAAATTTTTACATGTTTTAATTCTTTTTTTTGAAATACTTTCATAAAATTCACCTTTTTCTTTTATTTTATAATAATTTTATGATAAAAAATGTAAATATTATGGCGTAATATTATGAAATTAGGCTATAAAAGAAAAAAACAATATCTTGTATTTCTTTTCTTGATATTTTTTTCATATATTAAAAAAGGTGAAATCATGAAAAAAATATATATTCTTATAGGATGTGTTATTTACTTTATTATTCTCTATACTTTATTTCCACTTCTTTTACCATTTCTTTTTTCTTTGTTTTGTTTCTTTATGATGAAACCATTGATTGATTATATAGAAAAAATATTTGATATAAAAAGAAGTTTGATAGGTATTATTATTCTCTTTATTTTTTATATCAGTATTTTATGTCTAATCATATTTGTAATTTATCAGATAAGTATTTATATAATTCAAATTCTTCCTTGTATTCCAGATATCTATATGACTTATATAAAACCTCAAATTCAAGATTATCAACCATTTGTAGTTTTTCTTTATGAACAGAGCAGTCAATATTTACTTCAAGGTTTTACTTTTTTAACTGCTTACTTTCAAAAAATACCTTATTTAATTTTCTCTATATTTCTTTTTATGATTTCTACATTTTATTTGGTCTTAGAATATGATGATATTCAAGAAAAAATACAAAAGATATGCTCAAAAAAAACATATTTTTTATGTATTCAAATTAAAAATCATTTTTTAAAAGGTGTTCAAGTTTATTTCAAATGTCACTGGATTCTCTTGTTAGTTAGTTTCTTGATGATCGGTATTGTTTTTTCTATATTAGGATATTCGCATAGCCTCTTTTTAGCAGGTATGACTTCATTGTTAGACTGTTTACCTTTTATAGGTATTGGTATTGTTTTTTTTCCTCTTACTCTGTATTACATCTTTTGTCAAAGTTACGTAAAGGCGCTTTATATCTTTTTGGTTTATTTATTGATGAATATGATAAGAAGTTTTTTAGAACCACGTATTATGAATAAACAAATGAAAATACCTTCTTTCTTTTTACTTATATCTATGATTCTTCATTTTCATTTCTTTGGATTTATAGGTATGATTCTCTCTCCAATACATTTAACACTTCTTTTTGAAGTTTTGGAACATTCTTTTCAATCTGAGTGAGTTACGTTATAATAGGGAAAAGGAGTGAAGTGTATGCAAAAAAAATATTTCTTTTTTGATATTGATGGTACATTAACAAATAAAGAAACAGGAGAAATTGTTCCAAGTGCAAAAGAAACTATACGTTTATTACAAGAAAAGGGACATTTTGTTTGTATAGCAACTGGTAGAGCATATTATAAAACAAAGGAATTTGCAAAAAATGCTGGTATTCATCACATTGTAAGTAACGGAGGAGCTGCATTGACAATTGATGATGAATTGATTGAA
>CALDMQ010000136.1 GCA_937917505.1 uncultured Erysipelotrichaceae bacterium
CGTGACACTCGCGGTCCTATCGCTTCAATTGCACTATTACCTTGACCTTGATGTCCCGCATCTATACAAATAACCTTTCCATTAGTTAAGGCAGGTGGAACTTGTTGAATTTCCTCATGATTTTTATCAGGTATAGATTCCTTCTTTTCTTCTAACACAACAACATCAAATGATTGTTTTGTTTCATTTCCATGTTTATCTTTCGAAAATACATTTACTTTGTATGTTCCCGACTTTTTCACATTGATATTTTCTTTATATGTAAAATAATTCACATCTTGATCATTTACTTCTTTTTTATACGCTATCTTCCCATCCACAGAATCACTAACAGAATCAATATTCCCTTTCACATTAAATGAAGAATTCAATTCAACAGTAATTTTCTTTTTCTTTAATTTGATTCGTGGAGCCTGTGTATCCTTAACTTCCAATTTTTTTTGAAATTCTTCTTTATAGCCCTCTTGTTCAACCTCAAAAACAACAGTTTGTTCTCCAATCTTAGTCGTATCTAACATATTCATACAAGTCATTTTACCAGAACAGTCTTTAACCAAATCTTGTTCCTTGACTTTTTCTCCATACTCATAAACAGATTTCTCTTGAAACGTTAATGTTATTTCAGGTTTTGGTTTTAAAAAATGCCAACCGAAATAACCAAGCATACAAATACAAGTAACACTTACAATAGTGATAATGACTTTCTTTTTCTTCATGCTTTTTTCCTCCATTTCCCATATTTTAACATTTTTCATAGATGAAAAAAAGCAGGTTACCCTACTTTCTATGTAATTTCACAATTGTATCAAATTTTGTTGTATTTGGATTAGTATCTAAAGGAATCATTGTTTCAACATGATAATATTTAAATAATTCTTGAATATCTTTAGCAATTGCAGATGGATGATCACTTACATAAATCACATCTTTCACTTTAGATAAAATCAAACTTTGTTTCATTGCATTTGTTAATCCTTCACTTCTTATCACAACATAATCAAACTGTCTTTTCTTACATTGTTGAATCATTGCCTCATCAACATTCTTACATATAAATTCCACATGATCTTTATGTAAAAACTTTGCATTATCTTTTGCATCTTTGATATGATAATTCTTTTCATCAATAGCCACAATCTTATTATCCATTGATAATTCCATTAAACCAATTCCACAATGAATAGATAAAACAGATACACCACTTGGAATCATATCTTTTATCATTTCCATCTTTTTCATTTCCATTTGTGGATAAAGTGGAAATTGTGATTTAATTGAATATACATAATTTTGATCAAAACATTGATAAGAAACCGTTGATTGTCCATAAACTTTCTTATATCCTTGTAAATCAAATTCTTGATGACGTGTTGTATTGATTGTATAGTAAATACTTTTTACTTCTTGAATTTGACTCACTGCTTCAATAACATCTTGAGATAAACCATCTTCACCAGTCACAAAAACAATTTGAATCTGTCCATCAATATTTCTAATCTTTAAAAAACGCATTCCTTTTTTTACTTTATCATTATAATCTCTCACTTTATACTCATTTAAAATGTTCTCAATTTTCACAAGACACTCATTGATTAAAGGATCTTGCATTGGACAACCACTCATTAAAGTCAAATATTTAGATTCTCTTTGATAAATACCAACATTAACTTTTCCTTTAAAATAAGCCACAGGTAACTCTACAACATGACGATAACCCCTTCTCGATTTTGCTTCTACAGTTGGTTGAATAGGCAATGCTTCAACGTCAAAATCTGTAAACTTTTTAAGAGCATCTTTTAAAACACCTTTTTTATAAGGAAGTTGTTGATTATATGCATAATTTGTAAAAGCACAACCCTGACAAAATTTATCTTCTTTACATATAGATTTCACGCGATAAGGAGATGATTCAAGACAACTCACTAAACGTCCTTTATAATACTTAGGATTTGTACTAACAATTTCAACTTCTACAATTTCACCAGGTAATGCTCCTTCTACAAAACAAATCTTACGATCAATATATCCAATACCCTCTCCATTAATCCCTAATTTCTTAATTTCTACTTTCTCTTTTCTCATCTTCTATTCTCCTTTCATGCAAAATATGCGTTACATATAAACCAATATAAAATATTTCTGCTGCCCAATCAAATACAAATAATATAACAATAATAGATGCCAATGGTCCATATACAGATTGAAAATCAGCAAACTGAAAATAAATATTCAAACAATAATACAAAACAAGCATCAACGCTGCTGCAATCATTGCCCCTTGAAAAGCATCGCGATAACGAACACGAACACGAGGAACAATCAAATAAATAGACATTAAGCAAAACGCTATCATAAAATATAATATAATATGTCGAATCCCAAATAAAGGATACAAAATATTAAACAAATAAGCAAGTGGCCCAATCGCAATAACTGCAATAATCCCCACAAATAAAACCAATAAAATAAACGTAATCTTAAAAGTATAAATATAATAACTTAAAATACTTTCTTCTTTACTTTCGGGATACATATTCTTAGAAATTTCATAAATATTCCCAACTCCTCTAGACACAGCATAAAACGAAAAAATCATTGTTAACATAGCCATTGTACCAATTGTCCTTGATTCAAGGACATCAATAATCATTGTTGCATATTCACCCATAATATACTGACTAATCAAATTCTCAATAACTGTCATATCAATATTTAAAAACGATGTTGCTATAGCGACCATTGAACATGCCGGAATCAAAATGAGTAACAAATAAAAAGACAAAGCTGCAGCAGCATAAGGGGGAACGACCACGCGATAATCACTATATATTTTCATACACTTTTCATAGAGTTCTACCATAGACACCCTCCTCGTATAAACAAAGGAAAAACATTAATCATGTTTTTCCTCACCTTCATCTTCTTTCTTATCTTCCTCTTGTATTAATTCTAACTCCAATTGAACAATTCTATTCTTATCAATTTGTTTAATTGTTAATAAAACATCATCAATCTTTAAGACTTGATTCAATTCAGGAGTCCCATTACATTCACCTAAAACCAATCCACCAATAGACTCAAAATCCTCAGTTTCAAATTGTGTTAAACATGTTTCATTGACTTCATCAATATTAATACTTCCATCAACAAGATACTTTCCATTGCCTAAATCAATAATCGGAGCCTCTACTTCATCATATTCATCATCAATCTCACCAACAATTTCTTCTACAATATCTTCAAGTGTAACAATACCACTCATGACACCGTATTCATCTAAAACAATTGCAAGTGATGTATGATCTTTACGCATAGATTCAAATACATCTGAAATTTGATTAAACTCATAAACCACATAAGTTTCACGCATAAAATCTTTCACATCAAATTTAGATTTCACAACCTTACCTAACATTAAATCTTTAATATGCAACACACCAATGATTTCATCATAAGATTCTGCATGAACAGGAATACGAGAAAATTGACTTTCTCTAAAAATCTCCATTAACTCATTATATGTCACATCTTCTGGAACACTCACCACATGGATACGTGGTGTCATAATTTCTTTAATTTCTGTTTCACCAAATTCAAACACATTATGAATCATTTCTTTTTCTTCATCTTCTAGGACACCTTCTTCATGAGAAACTGTCACAATTGTTTTTAAATCTTCTTCTGTCATAGTTGGACCATTATCCATATTTCCACCAAACAAACGAATAATAATATGTGAAAAAACGTTTAACACCTTAACAACAGGAATACAGATAAAGCATAAAAAACGAATAATACCACAAACCGCAAAAGTCACCTTTTCAGCATTCTTTGTTGCAAGTGACTTTGGAGTAATTTCTCCAAATATCAAAATCATCAAAGTCACAAACCCAGTTGCAATAGCCACACCAGTTCCTTCATTACCAAACACTGAAATCATAAATGATGTTGTCAATGACGATGCTGCGATATTGACTAAGTTATTACCTATCAAAATTGAACTTAACAAGCGATCTTGATCTTCTAATAAACGATCAATAATTTTTGCTTTTTTGTTATTATCTTCAGCTAATGTTCTAATTCTAATTTTATTGACAGCCATAAAAGCTGTTTCACTCATTGAGAAAAAAGCTGACATAGCAATCAATAAAACAAACAATATAATCATAACTATCTGATTCGGGTCCACGTATAACAAATCTCCTTATAAATAAATTTCTTCAATATTAATGTAAACATAAAGAAAAGTCAAATTATCTTCTTTAATGCATATAAATAGTATAATCTATTTTTACAAATTATCAATATGAAAAGAGGAAAATATGTATAAAATTGCACTCACTTCAAGAAAAACATCATCTTATTATTTTCTCTATCAAAGTTACTACCATTTTCTAACTCCTTATTTTGAGATAGAAATCATTACCCCTAGATTATCACATCAATATCAAGACATTGCCTCAAGAAATGACGCATTACTCATTACAGGAGGAGATGATATAGACCCTAAATATTATCATCAAAAACCTCTTTCAAGGATAAGCATAGAAAATCAGACTATAGAAAGAATGGACTTTGATCTTATCAAACAATTCTACAAGCAAAAGAAAACCATCATTGGTATATGTAGAGGTATACAAGTCATTAATGTCTATTTTGGTGGTACTCTTTATCAAGATATTTTCACCCAATATCAATCACCTCTTACTCACACACAAAATACACACACAGTTTTTCTGTCCCACTCACTTGCGCACTACTTTCCCACACCATTACTTATCAATTCCTTTCATCATCAAGCCATTCACATTTTAGCACCACAGTTTCAAATCAATGCTATAAGTGAAGATGGGATTATTGAAGGTATTGAATATCAGAACATTTTAGGGGTTCAATGGCATCCTGAAAAAATGGATATTTTACATCAGAGACAATTTATTCAACTCGTTATTGATTTTATTCAAAAAGACACTTAATGTGCCTTTTCTCTTAAAACCGATATCAATTCTTTATGTTGTTTACGTTTTTGTATCAAATAAATAATAGGAAATGTTACACAACTTGCTGCAATAATACCTAAAAAAGCCATGATTAAAGTTTGATTAATTAATTCCATGATATCGACCTCAACTTTCCATAGTATTATAACATTCTTTCATCAAAAAGAAAGATACCTTTCATTTAAGTAAAAAAGCCTCAAACGAGACTTTTATAACAATGATTTATATAAATCTTTGATTTCTTCTACACTTGTTTCTCTTGGGTTACCTGGTCTACAAGCATCAGCATAAGCAGATTCTGCTAAGAAATCTAAATCTTCTTCTTTGACGATATCTTTTAAGTCAGCAGGAATTCCAACATCTTGTGATAATTGTTTTACAGCGTCAATAGCAGCTTTTCTATATTCTTCTTGATTCATACCAGTTGTATCAACACCCATTGCTTCAGCAATATTTTTATATTTAGTTCCAGTAGCAGGAGCATTGTATTCCATAACAGTTGGTAAGATAATCGCATTTGCAACACCATGAGGTGTATCATATAAAGCTCCTAATGGGTGAGCCATGGAATGAACAATACCTAAACCGACGTTAGAGAATCCCATACCAGCGATATATTGACCTAAAGCCATACCTTCTCTACCTTCAGGAGTATTGTCTACTGCTCCTCTTAATGATTTTGCAATAATTTCAATAGCTTTGATATGGAACATATCACTCATTTCCCAAGCACCGGCAGTAATATAACCTTCAATTGCATGAGTTAATGCATCCATACCTGTTGCAGCAGTTAAACCTTTAGGCATTGATGACATCATATCTGGATCAACGAATGCAACAACTGGGATATCATGTACGTCTACACATACCATTTTTCTGTCTTTTTCAGCATCAGTGATAACATAGTTGATCGTTACCTCTGCTGCAGTTCCAGCAGTTGTAGGTACAGCAAAGATTGGTGTACAAGGGTTTTTAGTATCAGCAACACCTTCTAAACTTCTTACATCAGCGAATTCAGGGTTTCTATCAATGATACCTAC
>CALDMQ010000137.1 GCA_937917505.1 uncultured Erysipelotrichaceae bacterium
ACCAAGATTCAAAAATAGAAGTAACTCAAGTTTTAAACAATGGCGGGTTTGAAGGTTTAAATAATGAAGTCAGAACACTCTACTATAAAAATGCAAACTTAACATTAGTTGCTTGTGACGAAAAAACAAACATTAAAAAATTAAAAATTCCTAAAAACAATCTTTCTATCTGTTTAACACATCAGCCAGATAATTTTATAAAAAATAAAGAATATATTGATTTACAGTTATCAGGACACAGTTATGGTGGTTCTATCTACATTCCTTATTTAGGTGCTTTAAATACATTCGAAGGTGCCAAAACATATAATCATGGAAGCTATGTAGAGAACAAATCAACATTGATTATTTCTAACGGTGTATCAGGACCATCATCATTTCCATACAAACTCTTTGCAAGAAATCAAATCAATTTCATTACATTAAAAACAAGTGGTTAATCGCCACTTGTTTTTGAATACCTTAAATGGTAAAGTGCTTCTAACACTTCAAAAATATAAGTAATAGAAAACTTCCCAATCAATGAATGATGATTATTTCCTACTTTTAATATCATATCCACCTTATCATAATATGCAAATTCATCCAATTGTGTAATCACAATCACATAAGCCGGTGTTTTGGTAATCACACGCATCACATCAGGATGATCATTAAAAAATCCACCTGCAATAGATGAAACAATAACCAAATCATCCTCATTCAAAGTTACATAAAGTTCTTTTTGTTGTTCTAAAGGATATAAAGCAATGCAATCTTTACCAAGATAAGATAACTCAATTTGTAATTGCATAGATACAGATTGTGTAAAAAAATTACCTGCAAAACATACCCTTTTTGCTTCATATATTTTATCAACAATCTTCACTAAATCTTCATAAGATATACTCTCATATGTACCTTTAAGATTATCAATAATATTTTCAAAATGATTTCTAAAAATTTCTTTTCCTTCCTCAATCGTTTCTCTTTCTGGTAATTGATGATCAAATAACAAACGCTTTGCATCCTGATTAAAGAAATTTAAATTCATTGTCACATCTCTTTTAAAATCCGCAAACGATTCATAATTCAACTTACGACATAAACGAGAAATCGTTGCAGTGGATACATAACACATATTTGCTACATCTATAATCGTACTTTCAGGTATTTTATAAATATTTTGCAAAATTGTTTTTGCTGCACCCCAGTACACATCATTCATATTTGTCATATTAATAAAGTTGACAAGGTTATAAAAAGCTGATCTCATAAAATAGCTTCCTCCTGTCCTTCTTTATATTTAAGCACTGTCACATGACCATCGTTTAAACAAAGACAATTTAATTGCCCTCTATCCCCCACAGCCAAACCACCATCAATACCAATCTTATTATGATAATCTGGGTCATACCAAACATCAAAAGATCCATCATCATTAATAAAACAACATGGTGTATGTCCAAAAATATAAATATAATCAGGATTAGCCTCATTTAAATAGAAGTACTCTCTAATCCACGCAAGAATTTCTTCATCATTTTCCTCTAATGGCAATTCAGGATCAACCCCTGCATGAACCAACACATAATGTTTTCCTTGAAAATCAAGTTCATAATAACTTGGTAATGTATCAATAAAATCTATCAATTCTTTAATAAACATACGTTTATTATCAAAATATTCCTCATAAGGAATGTGGTCCTTTTGTAAATACTCTCTAATACTGTTCACCGTTCTTAAACCACCATTTTGTTTCCACAAACGAAATGGATTTGATCTTTCAGAATCTAAATCATTATACTTTAAAGCCGATAACATTGATTGACGCATCATAATTTCATGATTTCCCTTAATCATATGAATATTATCCATAGCTTTCACAAAATAATAAATATCAATACTATTAGGACCTCTATCCATAATATCCCCTAATATATACAATTCATCATTATCACTAAACTCTATTTTTTCTAGTAAAAGTTGTAACAAAACAAATTGACCATGAAGATCCGATATAAC
>CALDMQ010000138.1 GCA_937917505.1 uncultured Erysipelotrichaceae bacterium
TTTGAAAGATTTAGTCAAAGAAATCATTGGTGAAGAAACAAATCCATTATTAAATTATTTTACTTTGTGTTCTGATGGGACAATTTCAACTGTTGCTGGAAAAGAAGTTTCGGTAGGTGATCCAACAGAAACAGCTTTGGTGAAAGCAAGTTTAGAAAAAGGGTTTACGAAAGATGCCTTGAATGAAGATTACCCAAGATTTAATGAGTTGGCTTTTGATAGTGAGCGTAAAATGATGACTGTGTTTGTTCGTCATCATGGGAAAATAATCTCTATTACAAAAGGTGGTCCTGATGTTGTTTTTGCAAGATGTCAAGATTTAGATTTAGAAGAAGTCAATCGTGTCAATGAAATGATGTCTAATGATGCTTTAAGAGTTTTGGCTTTAGGAATTCGTTATTGGGATGAAGAACCTAAGGAGTTTACAAGTGAAGTCATTGAACAAAATTTAACATTCGTTGGGATGGTTGGGATGATTGATCCACCTCGTGAAGAAGCAAAACAAGCGGTTGCTCAAGCTAAAGAAGCGGGTATTAGAACAATCATGATTACAGGTGACCATATTGTTACAGCGAGTGCGATTGCTCGTAGTTTAGGTATTTTAGAAACTGGATATAAAGCAATTATGGGTGATGGATTATCAAAGATGTCTGATGAAGAGTTAGTAGAACATATTGAGGAGTATTCTGTGTATGCTCGTGTTGCGCCAGAACATAAAGTGCGAATTGTGAATGCTTGGAAGGCAAAAGGTAAAATTGTTGCGATGACTGGTGATGGAGTGAATGATTCTCCAGCCTTAAAAGCAGCAGATATTGGATGTGCAATGGGTATTACAGGAACTGATGTTGCTAAAGGGGCAGCAAGTATGATTTTGACTGATGATAATTTTGCGACAATTATTACTTCTGTAAAAGAAGGTAGAGGTATATTTGATAATATTAAGAAAGATGTGCAATTCTTATTATCAAGTAATATTGGTGAAGTTATTACAATCTTTGGTGCATCTTTGATTTCATTTATAACACCTTATGAATTTGGTGTTCCATTATTACCTATTCATTTACTTTGGGTGAATTTGATTACTGATAGTTTACCAGCTTTTGCATTAGGAATGGAACCTACAGAAAAGAATGTTATGAAACGTAAACCAAGAGGTAAAAATGAAGGATTTTTCTCTGGTGGACTTGGTTTTACAATTGCATGGCAAGGATTAATGATTGGGGTGTTGACATTAATTGCTTATGCTATTGGTAATAGTCAAGATCATACAGTAGGAATGACAATGGCATTTATTACATTGTGTGGTTGTCAATTGGTTCATTCGTTTAATGTAAAGAGTAGTGAATCTATTTTAAATCGTTCTTTATTTAACAATCCTTATTTATGGGGAGCGTTAGCTGCTGGTTTATTATTACAAGTTGTTATACTTGCTGTTCCTGAATTGAGTTTCGTTTTTAAATTACAACCTTTAAATGCTGCTCAATGGGGTATCTGCTTGATGTTATGTTTATCTACTACTCTTGTGTGTGAAATTGTGAAATTTATTCATAAGAAAAAATAATGATTTTTAAAAACAGGTAATCATAAGATACTGCTTTTGATTGACCTGTTTTTGTATATAAAGGAGATTTGTTTAAGGAAATGAGCGAAAAACGTGAGAAACAGATTTTGATGTTTGCGATTATAGAGTTTGTTTTTGCGATATATAGTCATTCTCAATCAGCATTAACAGATGCAGTTTATGATGCTTCAGAATTGGTATTTATTGCTTTACTTTTATTTTTAACACCTTTGTTTTACAAGCCTGTTTCTGAAAAGCATCCATATGGATATTTTCAAGTTGAATCGATTTTTGTTATTATAAAAAGTGTGATGATGTTATCTGTAACAATGAGTGTTTCTGTTGAGATTATAGAGTCAGCTTTGTCTGGAGGGAGTGTTGTTAATAATGCTCAAATTTCATTATTTCAATTGTGTTTAGGATTGGCGAGTATTGTGATTTTTGTGATGATGAAAAGAATGAATAAGAATCTATCATCTTCAACGATTGAAGCTGAGTTGTTGGGTTGGAAAATGGACATTGTTTATAGTTTAGGGATGTCATTTGCTTTCTTTGTATCCTTATATTTGAAATATACACCTTTTTCATTTATTTCACCCTACTTTGATCAAGTGATTGCGGTGTTAGTTATAGTTTTTATGCTACCAGAGAGTATAGGAATTTTATGGAGAGCTATTAAAGATGTATTCTTATTTTCTCCTGATGAAGCGTATATTGATGATATAAAGGTGTTGTGTCAACCTATTTTAAAGAATTATGAATTTATACCTGTTTTCTATGATGTTACGAAGACAGGGAGACATTTATGGATAGCTATCTATTTTCAAATAGAAGAAGAAATGATGGCAGTGGATGATTTGGATAAAGCTACAAAAGCAATAAATGGACAACTCCAACAAAAGTATCTGGAATGTACATGTGAGTTAATTTTAATCTCACAACAATGATATATTTCGTTAAATGTGTAAAATCATTTAACGTTTTTTCTTATTAAATATTTTTATAAGCTTTATAATAATTATATATTTTACATATATGGATGTGCGTGTTAGAATAGCGACGTGAATATTTAGGGGGTAAAATATGATAAAAAAAGATTATAGTCGATTATGGGTTTTATTTAAATCAATGTTTGTACTAAGTGCTTGTACGTTTGGAGGAGGTTTTGTTATTGTTTCTTTGATGAAGAAAAGATATGTTGAAGAATTGCAGTGGTTAGAGGAAGATGAAATGTTAGATGTCACTGCCATTACACAATCTGCTCCAGGACCATTACCGGTTAATGCTTCAGTTATTATTGGGTATCGTATTGCAGGTGTTGTTGGTTCTTTAATAGCTGTTTTAGGAACAATTCTTCCACCAATGATTATTATTTCTGTGATTTCTGTGTTCTATGAACAATTTCGTACAAATCCATATATTAATATAGCATTACAAGTCATGCGTGCTGGTGTTGCGGCTGTTATTTTTGATGTGGTTATCAATTTAGCGACAAATGTTGTTCATACAAAGCGACTTTTATATATAGCGATGATGTTGATGGCTTTTGTTGCAACTTATTTATTAGGAGTTAGTGCCATGATTATTATTCTTGCATGTCTTGGAATTGGGATTTTAGATTTGATTGTTCAAACTATCAAAAATAAAAAGAAAGGGGGAATGAACAATGTTATTAGCTAAGTTATT
Organism: uncultured Erysipelotrichaceae bacterium; assembly: GCA_937917505.1. Lineage (GTDB taxonomy): Bacteria > Bacillota_I > Bacilli_A > Erysipelotrichales > Coprobacillaceae > CALDMQ01. The sequence continues at coordinate 3,248 of CALDMQ010000138.1, forward strand.
TATTGCATTTATTCAAGTTGGTTTATTTAGTGTGGGAGGCGGTTATGCTGCAATTCCATTAATTCAAGAGCAAATTGTGAATATTTATGGATTAATGACATTAAGTGAGTTCTCTGATCTTATTACTGTGGCAGAAATGACTCCAGGACCAATTTCAATTAATTCAGCAACTTTTGTTGGAATGCGAATTGCAGGTATTCCTGGTGTGTTGTTATGTACAATTGGTTGTATTATTCCTTCATTTTGTATTTGTCTCATATTAGCTCATTTTTATTATAAATATCGTAATGTGAATGGTGTGCAAGTTGTATTGGGTTCTATGCGTCCGGCTGTAGTGGCATTAATTGCTTCAGCAGGTGCTTCTATTTTGATGTTAGGCTTATTTCAAGCAGAATTACAAAATGTTGTATTTCATAATCTTCGTTTGGTAGAATTGGTTATTTTTATAGGTTCATTATTTATTTTACGAAAGTATAAAACGAGTGCCATTGCAATTATTTTAGGAAGTGGTATTATAGGTACATTCATATATGTATTATTAGGTGCTATTTAGCGAGAAAGGACCATTTATGACCTTACGACATTTAACTATCTTTATGGCTGTTGTGGAAGCTGGAGGCATGAACAAAGCCGCTAAAAAATTGCATTTATCTCAACCAAGTATTAGTCTAGCCATAGCAGAGTTAGAAGAACATTATGGTGTTAAATTATTTGAACGTCTTTCACAAAGATTATATCTCACAAAAGATGGTGAACTTTTACTATCTTTTTCTCGTCATATTTTAGATTCTTATAAACAGATGGAAGATATAATGAATCAGTCAGTAGAGAAAACACAAATACAAATTGGTTGTAGTATTTCTATAGGAACTTGTTTGATTAATGATATCTTAG
>CALDMQ010000139.1 GCA_937917505.1 uncultured Erysipelotrichaceae bacterium
AAAAGGAGGGACTATAAATGGCATTTGAAGAATTTTATCAATCACTCTATCCAACACTTTTTTACCAATGGATTTCAATCAAACAAGCACGATATAATAAAGATCATGTTTTATTTGAAGTCAGTTTTCAAAATGATGTTTCAAAAACTTTAATCTTTCAAATGAACCATGTTATCGGTACAATATCTATTTATCACAATAACATCGTAGAACACATAATCCAAGATAAAAAAGGTAACCAAATATTTTATCTTCATTATTCCATTACAGACTTCAATCAAGCTTGTCATTTATTTGAAGACTTTTATAAAACACTCTTACAACATAACAACTATCGTCCCTATCATATTGCTTTATGTTGTACAGGAGGATTATCTACATCTATGTTCGCAAATGAAATTCAAGAAGTCTGTCAATTAGAAGCTTTCCCTTTATATATTGATTCTTTATCATTAGAAGAATTATATACATCTTATCAAAAATATGATGCCATTTATTTAGCTCCTCAAGTTGCAGATAAACAAGCAGAACTGGTTGTTCAGTTACATAAGCCTGTCTATCGTTTAAATGTGACAGATTTTGCAACAAAGAACTACCGCACTATTGTTCAAACAATTAAAGAAAATATTAAAAAAGATGAGACTTAACTCATCTTTTTAATTGATACGCTTATATCGATAAGGAAGATAACGATGTTTATCTTTTAATGATGTATAAAAAGAAATATAAATACCATTATCTAAATATTCTTCTCTTAACATTTGGTATTTTTGTTTGATTTCTTGAAAAATTATACCTTGATCATATGGAATAATTAACTCTATCAATTCATAATCTTTAAAGAGAATTGATACTATAAGTTCTTCTAATTGTTGCAATCCTGCTTGTTCTTTGATAGAAGTTAACACATAAGGTGTTTGAAACTCTAAAAAAGGACGATAGCCTAAATCTACTTTATTATACACATAGATCATCGGTGTATCTTTGACTCCAAGTTGTTCTAAAACATGTAATGTTGTTTCAATTTGTGTTTGACAATACGGTGATGAAGAATCAATCACATGCACAAGTAAATCTGCTTCTTTCACTTCTTCTAAAGTTGAACGAAAAGCTTGAACAAGATGATGAGGAAGCTGATTGATAAAACCAACTGTATCACTCATGATTATACTATAATGTCCTAAGAGTTTCACTTTTCTAGAAGCAGTTTGTAATGATGCAAACAACATATCTTTTTGAAAAACTTTCTTATTAACAAAATAATTAAGCAAAGATGATTTTCCACTATTTGTATAACCAACTAAACAAACAACCTTTTGATTATTACGCTTACGTAATTGACGTTGTGTTTGTCTTTGTTTAACAATCATTTGAAGCTCACGTCTAGCTTGGACGAGTTGACGATGAATGATACGGCGGTCTAATTCAATCTGTTTCTCTCCACTTCCTCTAAAGCCAGAACCACCTTGTTGTGAATAGAGTTCTACTTTCATACCTGCTAAACGAGGTAATAAATATTGAAGTCTAGCAATTTGTACTTGTAATTTTGCTTCTTTACTTTGAGCACGTGATTCAAAAATACGTAATATCAAATCACTACGGTCACTCACTTCAACATCTAACACATCAGTTAAATTTTTAACCTGTAGAGGTGTTAATTCTTCATTAAAAATAACAAGATCATCTTCATTTAATAACTTCTTAATTTCATCAACTTTTCCTTTACCTATATAATATTGTGGCGTCACTTGTTCTAAATTTTGAATCACAACACCTTTCACTTCAATATCGCAAGCCTTCGCAAGTTCTTTTAACTCATTCATAGATATATCTAAATCATAATTCATATGATGATACGACGCACCAACTAATATCGCTTTCACACTTTCACCTCTTGTCTTCATTATAAGGAGTTCTTATGAAAAATGCCAACTATTATTTCACTTTAATCCTTGTTTTATTTACAACAATCTTCTCCTTTATCAATATGTTTCAAATCGTTAAAGTATCTGCTAATGTCATTTCTATCGTCTTTAACAATCTTTTACCCTCATTATTACCATTTATGATATTGATATCTTTATGCTTATCACTTGGATTATTTCAATTACTCAGTTATTTTATCCAGTTCCTCTTTTCACCTTTATTTCATTTAACACCACATATGGCATCACTTTATTTTGTTTCCTTTTTCTGTGGTTATCCTACAAATGCAAAAATCATTAAAGAATCCTACGAACTTGGTTATATCAACCAAAAGCAACTCCAACATTTATTATCTATTGCATCATTTTCATCACTTAGCTTCATCTTTGTATCCTTACACTTACCTGCACATATCTCTTTGATGATATATATATGTCATATTGTACCAAGTTTAATCAAAGCCCTATTTTATAAAGAAGATTATCATTTTCTAAATCATCAAGATATTATTTATCATTTAAAAAATCCACATATGACTTTTGTAGAAGCATTAAAAAAGAGCATTACTTCATCACTCCATGCTTTTATTTTTATCCTTGGTTATATGCTAGTCTTTCAATTCATTGGTTATAGTTTGCATACATTTATAGAAGATAACTTCATACTTGCAATTATACAAGGATGTTTGGAATTTAGCTCTGGAGCTTTATCAATTTTAAAATTTGATTCTTTTTTCGTTTATCCTTGTATTGCTTTCTTCTTATCTTTTTCAGGTCTATCAGTTTTTATGCAAGTTGATAATATCTTAGAAAAGATTCCTTATTCTTTTACAAAATATGTTAAAGATCGTTTTATCCATGGAGTTTGTTCTTTTTTACTTTGTTCTCTTGCGCAATATTTCTTCATATGTTAAAATAATAGTAATCATTATCAATAAGGAGTTTAACTATGACTGAAACAAAGATAAGATATTCTAAACAAAGAGAAGCAATTTATCAAGTTTTAAAACAGGATCACACCCATCCTAACGCTGATACGATTTATATAAACGTTAAAAAGGAAATCCCCGATATCAGCTTAGGAACTGTCTATCGTAATTTAAACTTTTTAGTCGAGCAAAAAAGAATTAAACGTTTAGATTGTGGTGATGGTGTTGTACATTTCGATGCAATAATTACACCTCATTATCATATGGTTTGTGATAAATGTGGTACTATTTGTGATGTAATGCTTGATGAAAATATTGTTCAATCATTTATTGATAATGTATATAAACAAACTGGTGAACATATTCATGAAGTAGATTTGTTATTTCATGGAACTTGCCAACAATGTCAAAAGAAAAAATCTTAGGAGGAAAGAAAATGCCAACATTAAAAGGTACAAAAACTGCATCAAACTTAATTCATGCTTTTGCTGGTGAATCACAAGCAAGAAATCGCTATACTTATTATTCGTCAATTGCTAAAAAAGAAGGATATGTACAAATCTCTAAAATCTTTGAAGAAACAGCAAATCAAGAAAAAGAACATGCAAAAAGATTAATGAAATTTTTAAACAATGATTTAAAAGGTGAAACTATTTATACAGAAGGTAACTTCCCAGTCATGCTTGGAACAACTGCTGAATGTTTAAAAGCTGCTGCTGCCGGTGAAAATGAGGAATGGACTGATATGTATCCAGAATTTGCTAAAGTTGCAGAAGAAGAAGGATTCCCTGAAATTGCTCAAGTATGCAGAAGCATTGCTCAAGCAGAAAAATTCCATGAAGAAAGATATTTATTCTTATTAAAGAAATTAGAAGATGGAACTGTATTTAAACAAGATAAAATTGTAACATGGAAATGTAATAA
>CALDMQ010000140.1 GCA_937917505.1 uncultured Erysipelotrichaceae bacterium
GTATGTTCTTCTTAAGAAAAGCACATATTGGAGAAGTACAAGCTTCTTTATGGGATGAAGAAACAATGAAAATTTGTAAGGAAAACAATATACATTTATTATAATATGTTAGGTTCAATCAAGTGTTTAGACTTTCTAAACACTTTTTTTCACACCTTGTGTTACAATAAAGAAAAGGACATCGATACTATGTCTAAAATATTTATAACTGGAGATATTCATAGTTCAATTAAAACTATTTTTTGCGATTGTCCTGCTTATTTAATTTGTGGAAAAATACTTGCTAGAAAAGAGAAAATGTTAAAATAAGGTATCCTTTGGATATCTTTTTTAGGAGAAAATCACATGAATAAACCAAAAATATACCCACTTTATGTACAAAAAGCACAAAAGAAAAATCGTACTCAAGAAGAAATGAATTATCTCATGGTTAAAAGAGTATACAGAAGAAGAAATTCATCAGCATATTGATTCAGGCATTGATTTAGAAACATTCTATAATCATGTAACTATCAACTCTAAGCCATCGCTTATTAAAGGTATTGCTCATGGTGTCAAAGTGGAAGATATTAAAGAAGATACAATGAGATATATTCGTTATTTAGATAAATTAATAGATGAACTCACTAAAAAAAGACATGAGTAAGATTTTAAGAGATTAACAAACATTCCGTATCATTGGAATGTTTTTATGCTATAATAAGTGAGAAATGGAGGAAACTTTATGAAAGATGGATTTATAAGAGTTGGCTGTGCTAGTTTTGAAGTGAAATTATCAAACGTAGACTATAATACACAATGTATCATTAACGATATCAATAAAGCACATGAAAATCATATTCATGTCTTAACATTCCCTGAACTTTGTTTAACAGGTTATACAATAGAAGATCTTTTCTATCAAAAAAGAATTATCAATGATGTTTATAAAAATCTCAAACTCATTCAACAAGCAACAATCGATAAAAATATGGTTGTTGTAGTGGGAGCACCACTTATTCATATGAATAAACTATATAATTGTGCAATTGTAATCAATGATGGAGATATTTTAGGTGTTGTTCCTAAAACTCATATTCCTACATATCATGAATTTTATGAAGGACGTCATTTTGCAAGTGGACAAGAAGATGTCACTGAAATCTTTATTAATGATGAATATTATCCTTTTGGAACACATATTATCTTTGAAGATATCAGACACCAACATTTCAAATTAGGTGTAGAGATTTGTGAAGATTTATGGGTACCTTTACCACCTAGTACAAAACATTGTTTAAACGGAGCAACATTAATTGTTAATCCTTCTGCAAGTAATGATTTAACTGCAAAAACAGATTATCGTCGTTTACTTCTTTCATCACATACTGCACGTTTAATTTGTGGTTATGTGTATTGTAATGCTGGTTTAGGTGAATCAACAACTGATGTTGTATTCAGCAATCATCATATCATTGCGGAAAATGGAAATATTTTAGAAGAAGCTATCCCTTATGAAGAAGGCTTGATTTATGCAGATATTGATTTAGAAAGAATTGTCAGTGAAAGACTTGAAATGTCAACATATACAAATCATGATAATGATTATACGTATATTCCATTTTGTTTAGAAGATGAGGATATTGAATTAGATCGCTATTATGATCCTCACCCATTTGTTCCAAACCATAAAGAGGAAAGAGCTATACGTTGTAAAGAAGTCTTTGATATACAAATTCATGGACTTATTCAAAGATTAAAAGCTACACACACAAAGAAAGTAGTTGTAGGCATATCAGGCGGTTTAGATTCCACATTAGCTTTACTCGTTTGTTCTATGGCATTTGAAAAACTTGGATATCCTTCAAAAGATATTATTGCTGTCACAATGCCTTGTTTTGGAACAACATCACGTACAAAAAATAATGCTTTAAAAATGATGGAAGAACTTCATGTCACTTCTTTAACCGTCGATATTAGCGATGCTGTTCATCAACACTTTAAGGATATTCAACATAACCCTGATATTCATGATGTCACATATGAAAACTCACAAGCTAGAGAAAGAACTCAAGTTTTAATGGATATCGCTAATCAAGAAGGTGGTATTGTGATTGGAACTGGAGATTTATCAGAAGTTGCTTTAGGTTGGTCAACATACAATGGTGATCATATGAGTATGTACGCTGTCAATGTTTCAGTACCTAAAACATTAGTGAGATATCTTGTAGATTATGTTTCTTCACTTTATGAAGGGCAACCTTTAGAAGATACTTTACAAGATATATTAGATACACCTGTATCTCCAGAATTATTACCAGCAAAAGATAATGAAATCGTTCAAAAAACCGAAGATATTGTTGGACCATATGAACTACATGATTTCTTCTTATATCATCATGTAAGATTCCATTATGAACCAGCTAAACTTATGCGTATTGCTTCTTTAGCTTTTGAAGACAAATACGATCATGATACATTAAAGAAATGGCTCACTTTATTCTATCGTCGCTTCTTTACGCAACAATTCAAACGTTCATGTATTCCAGACGGACCAAAAGTTGGTAGTGTCGCATTAAGTCCTAGAGGAGATTTTAGAATGCCTAGTGATACTGATGTGTCTGCATGGCTGAAGGCATGTGAAGAATTATAAAAATATTATTGAGAGTTCGCTTCAATGCGGACTCTTTTTCATGAAGTCTTGGACATATGAATAGAATCAGTTATAATAGAACAAGAGGTGGTTAAGATGCGTATTATTGATGGTTTCAATTATTATGAAAAGTTAGAAAATATGATTCAAGAATGTATTATACGAGCAAAAGAAAGTCCTTTTGAAGACTTTATTTTTATTGCAGAAGATAAAAACATGGTTGAACAACTTTTCTTAAAACATACACATTATCTTGTGAATATCCAAGTGATGACATGGTCATCTTTTTTACAATACTTGCGTATCACTTTACATTTAACAAAACATCATGTAATGTCATGTACTGAAATGATGTATCAACTTTATGCACTTTTTCAAGACCAAACATTTGCATGTTTCCATGATGTAAATTTCTCACTCATTGAAAAATTCATTCCATTAATGCAAGATTTCAATCTCTTTCAAACACATTATATTCAAACAGCATCTGTGAAACTCAATGACTTCATTCATATTTATCAAAGTCTTTTAAAGAATTGCAATGATTACACACATTTTACATATGAAGATATTTTTAAAGATATCAATATACAATTACCATGTCATCTTTATGTAGAAGGAGATCACTTGTATCAGCCTTTACGCCAACACATCCTTCATCAGTTTAAAGATGTCACTATTCTTTATACACATGGAAAAGATGAGCGTATCATGAATATACCTTATCATCATTTATGTGAAGATGCTATCAGTGATGAAAGCGAAACATTTTTAACACGTTCTTTATTTACACAAACAAACGAAAAATTAATTGATAATAAGCACTATACGTTTATAGCCACTACACCTTTACAAGAAGTGACACGTGTTGTTTACACTATTAAACAAATGATTGTTGATGAGGGGTTACGTTATCAAGACTTTGCGATTGTTTACCCTGATCAATCTTATGTAGATATACTCACTCAAGTATTAAAAGATATACCCCATAATTTAGATCGTGTTTCTTACTGTATTTATAGTCCTTCTTATCGTCGTTTGTTAAAGAAAATAGATGGATTGAAAAAATGTCCTATTTCAACAATCGCTATGTCTTTAATTGATGAAACCTTGGATAAAGGTTACTTACATTACTTAGAATC
>CALDMQ010000141.1 GCA_937917505.1 uncultured Erysipelotrichaceae bacterium
CTTCTGTCATATAAATCGATAATTGCACTTAGATATAACTTTTGTTTTGAACCAACAATCTTGAATTCAGTTACATCTGTCGTCCATTTTTCAGTTGGTTTGGATGCATAGAAATTTCTTGCCAATAGATTTTCTGCTGTTATTTGTGCTGTTGATTTCTTGTATTTGTTCTTCTTTCTTCGAATCACTGATTTAATACCTAACATCTTCATGATTCTTCTGACTCTTTTTTTATTATAGTGCTTAGAATTCAACTTGTTGATCCATCTTGTCATTCTTCTATATCCTAAAATGTGATTAAATCTCTCATTATATTCAATAATCAGATTGGCTAATTCATGATTTTCTAATTCTTCTTTAGTTTCTTTTCTATTAAGCCATTTATAATAACTGCATCTTGGTACTCCAAGGACCTTACATATATAAGCAATACTCCAATTATATTCTTCATGTATTTCTTTAATAGTTATATATTTCGGTTCTTGCTTGTTTTTGGCGAATATCGCCTCCTTTCAACTTCCTTCAATTTTTTTAAGATGATATTCTCTCTTTCTTTATCTTCTAATTGACGCTTTAAACATGCATTTTCACGTTGTAATTTTTCTAATTCAGTTAATTGAGATTCTTCTTTGCGTCTTCCTCGTTTATCAGTTAAACCAACTTCTCCTAATTCTAAATACTTCTTTACCCATTGATAAACCTGTGCATAAGAAACATCAAATGCCTTAGCTGCTAATTTATATTCTTTGTCATGATTCAAACAATATTGTACGATTTCAATTCTTTCTTCAAATGTTGTCTTTCTTGATTTAGTCATGTAAATTTCTCCCTTTGGATTATAATCTTTTAATTCTTCATGACTATTATAACTGTTTATCCAATTTCGTAAAGTCGAGCGAGATGGAATATCATATTTCATCGATAATTCGAATAACGAACCATTACCAGCTAAATATTCTTTAATTATCATCTCTTTAAAATCTTTACTGTATTGTTTATTTCTTATTTTGTTGGTAAAAGCTTCTTCTCCATATTTATCATATTCAGCGATCCATTTTCTTACTGTCATTCCAGATTTCGCATTAGCTTCACTCATTCCTAAATCGATACATATTTGTGCAATACTTCTAGCTCCATTTTTATAATCTAAAACTGCTTGTACTTTTTCTTCTATAGAATAATTACTTTTTCTTCCCATAAGAAAAGATTCCTCCTTTCGTAAACAACTTTATTTATTTTAGTTGTCTACTTTGGAGGAATCATATCATTGAGCTAGTTCTATAAATCAATATTAGGAAGTGTAAATCCCCTTCCTTTCACACTATGTATTTCACTACCAATAATAAAAGCTTCTGGATCTATTTGCCTAATAAGTTCATTTATTTGAGCATGTTCACGATTATTAACAACACACAAGACAGCTTTTTGTTCATTTTGGAAATATCCTGTTGTAATATTCACAAAAGTACAACCACGATCTATTTCCTTAAAAATAGCCTTTGATATTTCCTCATATTTTGGTGAAATCACAAGCACCTGTAAATTCTTTTCGCCCAAGACAATTACTTTATCTAATACTGTATTCATAATAAAAACCGCAATAATCCCATATAAAATACCTTCAAAATTTGAAAAGAAAACTTGTGATATTAAAATAACTGTATCAAAAATGTTAATCAATACAGAAATTGATATGTTTGTTTTATGATGAACAATTAATGGCGGTACATCCATACCACCAGTACTATATCCTAGCCTAAAGACAATTCCTAATCCTATGCCAATAAATATTCCTGCATAAATTGTGCATAATAAAATATCATTTGATAAATGAGATAATGCTGGAATAGATTCAAACAACTCTAGGAAAAAAGGAAATGCAAAAGAGCTTAAAACAGTACCAGCCGCAAACCTTTTTCCTAGTATCATATAACCTAACACTAATGCAATCATGTTAATAATGAAAACAACTGTCGTATAATCAATTGGTATCAATTGACTTATCAAAAGTCCTATTCCCGTTGCCCCACCAACGATTAAATCAATCGGTATTGCGAATGCAGCATATCCAAAAGCAACACATGCATTACCAAACAAAACCAAAACAATATCTAATATAATTCTCTTTAAGCTATGCCCATGCATTATTCTTCCTCCTTCACCATAGATTTCAAATAAGCATAAATACAATCATCTAAAGCACCATCTAAAATAGCCTTAGGATTATTACTTTCATAACCACTACGATTATCTTTTACCAAAGAATAAGGGTGTAAAACATAAGAACGAATTTGACTTCCCCATTCAATTGCTTTTTGTTCACCTTTAATATCACTTAATTGTGTTGCTTGTTCCTCTAACATCTTTTGATAAAGTTTTGTTTTCAACATAATCATCGCTTGTTATGTGTAATACGAATAGCCGAATCTGTTTTATTGATATGTTGTCCTCCAGCTCCAGATGCACGATAAGTATCAATTCTTAAATCACTTTGATTAATTTCAATTTCAATCTCATTATCAAACTCTGGCATAACATCAACTGATGCAAAAGATGTATGTCTTCTCTTTGAAGAATCAAATGGAGAAATACGCACTAAACGATGAACACCTTTTTCAGCTTTTAAATGTCCATAAGCATTATATCCACTTATACGCATTGTGACTGATTTTAACCCTGCTTCTTCACCATCAAGATAATCTAAAACCTCTACTTTAAATCCTTTTTTATCACCATATCTTTGGTACATACGCATTAACATCGCAGCCCAATCTTGTGATTCAGTTCCCCCTGCACCAGGATGAATTTCTAAAATCACATTATGATGATCATATTCACCTGAAAACAATAAAACTTTTTCAAATTCACCTAATTCCTCTTGAAAAACATTATAGTCTAATTCAAGTGCTTCTTCAAAATCAGAATCTCCAGTCTCTTTAACAAGTTCTAATGTTTCTAATAATTCTGTATAAGATGATTCAAGATGCTCATATGTTTCTACATTCTTTTTCATCTCATTTAATTGATCATATATTTTTCTTGCATGATCTTGATCATTCCAAAAATCTTCTGCTAACGTTTGAATTGTCAATCCTTCAATTTCTCTTCTTAAAGCCTCAATATCAATAGAAACAAATAATTCATCTAGTAATAAACGGGCTTTTTCAAGCCCATTCTTTATTTCATATAACTCCATTAATTGTCCTTTAATTCAAATTCAATTTGAACAGAAGGAATTTGTTGTTCTTGTTCACTACCAGGTGCGATACCCATATGAACAATGTTTCTAGTAATATCTTCAGCAATTGACTTTGTCTTCGAACATATAGAAACCTTCTTCTGTATATTCTTGTAATGGATCTTTTTGAGCATAAGCTCTTAAATAAATACCATTTCTTAATTTTTGCATAGCATCAATGTGATTAATCCATGAATGATCAATAACTCCTAATAAAACACGACGTTCATAATCAAGTTTAATTTCAGCAGGTAAATCTTTATTAAAACGATTTTGATATTGTAAGAAAGCAATTTCTGATAAAGTTTCCATTAACTTATGAGAATCATTTCTTACAACTTCTTTATTTTTTGCAACTAAAGTCGCAAGCAACATATAGTTCTTTGAAACATATTGAATAGCTCCATCCACATCAACAACTTCTTCTTTACCATCTTGTCTCGTAAATTTACGAACTGTTAATTCAACAGCTTGTTCAAACATACCTTTAATAATTGGACCCAAATCTTCTTGTGACATAATATCATCACGTTCTTTATACATGATTTCACGTTGTTGACGCATAATATCATCATATTGTAATAATTGTTTACGAATGTCGAAGTTTTGTCCTTCAACACGTTTTTGTGCATTTTCAATAGATTTTGTAACCATCTTACTTTCGATAGCTTCATCATCTAAATAGTTTTGAGTTAATTGTTGAACTCTTTCACCAGCAAATCTTTGCATTAATTCATCTTCAAAAGATACAAAGAATAATGAACAACCTGGATCCCCTTGACGACCAGAACGTCCTCTTAACTGATTATCAATACGTCTTGACTCATGTCTTTCACTACCAATAACCATTAAACCACCAATTTCATGAACACCTTCACCTAATTTGATGTCAGTACCACGACCAGCCATGTTAGTCGCAATAGTTACAGCCCCCATAACACCAGCTTTTTCAATAATCAAAGCTTCTTTAGCATGATTTTTTGCATTCAAAACATTGTGTTTAATACCACGTTTATTTAACATCTTGCTTAATAATTCAGAAGTTTCTACAGATACAGTACCTAATAAGATAGGTTGCCCATAAGCATGGCGTCTTTCAACCTCATCACAAATCGCACGATATTTTGCAGATTGTTTAGCAAAGACTAAATCTGGTTTATCATCTCTAATAACAGGTTTATTTGTAGGAATTTCAATAACACGCATGTTATAGATTGTTCTAAATTCTTCTTCTTCAGTTTTTGCTGTACCTGTCATACCAGCCAATTTATTAAATAATCTAAAGAAATTTTGATAAGTAATTGTTGCTAGTGTAACAGTTTCTTCTTTGATTGGTACACCTTCTTTAGCTTCTAATGCTTGATGTAATCCATCACTATAAGCACGACCTGGCATTACACGACCAGTGAATTGATCAATAATCATAATACTTGCATTACGTATATCATGACTTCCATCTTCTGTCGCAATCATGTATTCAACATCTTTTGTCATTGTATAGTTTGCTTTTAATGCTTGATTAATATGATGCACTAATGCTGTATTAGCTGGATCATATAAGTTATCAAGTTTGAAATTCTTTTCAGCCTTACCAATTCCTTGAGGCGTTAAAGTCACTGTCTTACTTTCAATATCAACTTCATAATCTTTATCAGCAGTCAATGATTTCACAAATTTATCTGCTTGTACATATTGCATTGCAGTATTTTTCTTACCGCCTGAAATAATCAATGGTGTTCTTGATTCATCAATTAAGATTGAGTCAACTTCATCAACTAAAGCATAGTTTAATGGTCTTAAGACTTTATCTTTTAAAGAAGTCACCATATTATCACGAAGATAGTCAAATCCTAATTCCGCATTTGTTGTATAAGTTACATCACAACTATATTCAATTCTCTTTTCATCATTAGATAAACCATGTTTATTCAACCCAACAGACAAACCTAAGAATTCTAAAACCTTACCATTTTCAGTTTTATCACGTTCAGCCAAATAATCATTAACAGTTACAACATGAACACCTTTTCCTTCCAAGGCATTTAAATAAACTGGGAAAATAGATGTTAAAGTTTTTCCTTCACCAGTTTTCATCTCTGCAATATCGCCATTATGCAATGATATAGCACCCATAAGTTGCACTTTAAATGCTTTTAATTTCAAACATCTCCATGCTGCTTCTCTTACAACAGCAAATGCTTGAAGTAAAATATCATCTAAAGTTTTCCCACTATCAAGTAAACCTCTTAGAATTTCTGTTTGTCCTGCTAATTCAACGTCATCCATAGCTTCGTATTGAGGTTCTAAATCAATGATTTGTAAAGCTTGTTTTTCTAATTTCTTTAAAATCTTTGTATCTTGAGAAAACGCACTTTTAATACTACTAAATAACCCTTTCTTTTCTTTTTGAGGTGTTGTATTAAAAGGTAGTGGTTCTGCTTTCTTTTCAATATTTTCAAATGTTTCTACAACAATATCTTCACCTAAATCATCACTTAAATCCACAATTTCTGCATCCGGATTTAATCCTAATGATTCAAGTTCTTTTGCTTCTTTCTTTTTTAATTGTTTTCTAATTTCTTGCTTTTTACTTGCCATGAAGCTATCTCCTTTCATGCATACTAAAACGTAATAATTATATCATAATCTCATAAGAATAAAAAGAAATAATCACAAAAACGCACAAACACCCACTTTATAAACAAAAAACCTGCCTCAGCAGGTGAAAGAACATTATTAAACCTTCATAACATTTTTTGCTTGCAAACCACGGTCACTTTGATAAAGTTCAAATTCTACAACTTCACCTTCATTTAAAGACTTATATCCATCTTGAACAATTTGACTGTAATGTACAAAAATATCCTTACCTTCTCCTCTATCAATGAATCCAAATCCTTTTTCAGCATTAAACCATTTTACTTTTCCTTGCATAATATCCAACTCCTTTACTTCATGGTCATATGTATTATATGCTACCATGTTTGAAAAATGACTCTAAATTTGTCGAGTTCATTTTTCTTTTTATATTCTTATTCGTAACTTTGTCGCATTTCATCATATTTTCTTATAATTTGTATCAATATATCAAAAGAGGGAAGTCTTTTCCCTCTTAAGAGGGATAATTTCATTCAACTTTTTTTGATAAAACTAAAATATCAATACTTTGAGGTGAGTATTCTTTAACTAATTTGAAACATGCTTTTAATGTAGCACCCGATGTCATGACATCATCAACAAGCACAATCTTCTTCCCCTTTAACAATTCACCATTTCTTATACCAATCCTATTCTCCACTTCTTGTCTTTCTTGATACGATAATGAACTTTGTTTGTATTTTTCCTTCTTATATAATCCAGTAAAGACATGAGGACTTATTGTTTTCACAATTTCTTCAACTGGCGCAAATCCTCTTATTTGATTATCTTCTTCGTTGCTTGGGGCTATGACATATATATGATTTCGGTATTTCTTTTGCAACTGTGGTTTATACAAGGCAAAAAACACATCTTTTAAAGCATAGTCATATAGACCTTTGTATTGAAATAACAAAGATTTAAAGAATTCATCGTAGGCATAAAGAATTGTTAAAGGTACTTCATTCCATATTTCGTGTAGGTGGAGTGTATGAAATTTTTTAATACAATTACTACATATTGGGAGGGAATTCAAAATGTGAACGAACGAAATATTTTTGAGTATAGGTTCTAAACAAATTAAACAGACATCCGATTGAGCCTTTTGATGATGCTTACACATTTTTGAATATCCTTCGTTCGTTCTGGTGACAAGATATAGACATGTCCACTTGGATAATTTGGTTTTCTACCAACACGTCCTGCAATTTGAACAAGTGTTTTCCAGTGAAATACACGATGATTTCCCCATAAAACAATCACATGAACATTCTCAATTGTTATCCCTCTTTCTAACAATGTTGTAGATACAAGAACTTGAATTTGATTTTCTTTTAACATATTTATCTTTTCTTGATTTCCTGAAGACTTAGAACTGACTCCAGCACATGAAATATGATGCTTTCTTAAAAAATGAACAACTTCTTCAACTTTATGAATTGTAGGAACATATATAATAAAATGAATTTGATTTATTTTAATAAGAAATAGGAGAACCAATTGATACATCAATTGAGGTAAAAGCATAAGACGAGGCACAGGCAAATCATGTCCATGATAACGCCGATTGAGAATAAAGATACGACCATCTTTAATATCTCTTTCTTCAATGGTAGCGCTCATTTTTACAAAATTTCCTAAACAACATTGATGAAAAATACTTTCTAGAACTTCATTTTGATAAAATGGAAATGCGTCTATTTCATCTGCAATCATCAAATCGAAACCAACATTATTTTCAAAGCGATAAAGTTGATGCATAGTACAAACAACAAAGGGAGACTCCATATTTTCTATTGTTCCACCATACAATAAACCAATCTCAATATTTGAAAATGCATCTTTCATTCTTTCATACAACTCTCTTACCAATTCTTTTCTTGGAACGCAGAAGCAAACACGATGACCTGTATTTAAAGCATAACGAATCACTTCAAAAACAATCTCTGTTTTTCCACTACCACAGACTGCCCACACATAAGCATTTTCCTTGTTTTGAAAGCATTCAACTAAACCTTGAGAAATTTCCTTTTGTCTAGGGGAAAGTTCAAAACCCAATGTGTATGAAACAAATACATTTGGATAAGTTATCCTTTTCGTAAGTCTTTTTGTATGTATATCAACCTTATGAAATTGAATACATTTTCGACAATAATATTGGCCATGAAATTGATAAAGATCATTCATATTTTGATTATGACATCTTGGACATTCCATATCGATCACCCACATATATCATAGCATTGACTTACACATCGTGCGTCCCAAGTTTGTCCCAATTTTGTATCAGTTTTGTGTCATAAAAAACATTGAATATAAGGGACAAAAACATTTTTTTGATATTTTTATTCTATTTTATATAACAAAATCATATCTTTTAAGGGGTGAAATTTATGTGTGGATTTATTGTTATTGCTGATTATAAAAAACAAGTAGAAGATATTTCAAAACTGAAATCAATGACACGTCTTTTAAAATATCGTGGACCTGATGAAGAAGGATATTCTTATCAAGATCATTGTTTTATGTCTCATCGTCGTTTAACAACTCTTGATACACATACAGGTCAACAGCCTTTTTCCTATGAATACAATGGAAAATTATATCGTATTGTTTATCAAGGCACACTTTATAATATGATTGATATAAAAAACAAACTTCTTTCTTTAGGATATACAATGTCCTCTACAAATGATAGTGAAGTTATTTTAAAAAGTTATCTGGCATTTCAAGAAAATGTTTAGATGAACTCGAAGGTACTTTTGCTTTTGTGATTGATGATGGAGAAAAATTATTTATTGCAAGAGATCAATTGGGTGTCAAACCTCTCTACTATATGCAAGTGAATACAACTCTCATTATTGCTAGTGAAATCAAATGTTTATTAGCCTATCAAGAAAAAGCTATCGTTGATAAAACAGGTATTCAAGAACTTTTGGGACTTGGACCAAGCATGACACCAGGACGAACAATTTATAAAAATATTTATTCTTTAAGACCTGCTCACTATATGACTTTTGATAATGATATCAATATCAAACGTTATTGGAGATTAAAAATAAAGAAACATACAGATACCTATGCACAATCTGTTCAAAAAGTAAGAGAACTTGTTATTGAAAGTATTCAAAAACAACTCTTAAGTGATGTCCCTGTTTCAACAATGTTATCGGGCGGATTAGATTCGAGTATTATTACTGCCATTGCAAGTCAATATAATCATCACCTTACAACCTATAGTGTCACATACGAAGACCAAAAGAAATACTTCCATTCTTATGACTATCAAACAACAATGGATGATGACTATATCAATGAAATGACACAACGCTATCAAGCTGATCATCATCAAGTAACATTAAGGCAATCACAACTTATAGATGCATTAAAGGAGTCCATGATTGCTAGGGATATGCCTGGTATGGCAGATATTGATTCTAGTTTCTTATTATTTGCAAAAGAGATTTCTCGTACACATAAAGTCTGCCTATCAGGAGAATGTGCTGATGAAATTTTTGGTGGTTATCCTTGGTTTTATAAAGAAGAACTTTACAACCTTCCCTACTTCCCTTGGATGAGAGATTTTGATAAGAAAAATGAATTATTTAATGAGAAAATCAAAGCCTTGCATCTTAAAGATTATATAATCAAACATTACCAAGAATCTTTGCAAGAAATAAATACAGTTGATCAAACTCAACAACTTATCTACCTCAATATAGAATGGTTTATGCAAACACTTTTGACTCGAGCAGATAGTCAAACTATGCGTTCTTCTTTAGAAATCAGAGTTCCCTTTGCTTCAACCAAAATCCTTCAATATCTTTTTAACACACCTCATGAATATATGTTTCATAACAACGAAGAAAAAGGATTGTTACGTGATGCATTTGAACCATTTTTACCACAAGATATTGCTCATCGTAAGAAAAATCCTTATCCAAAAACTCATTCCCCAATTTATACAAATATGATTTATAAAAAA
>CALDMQ010000142.1 GCA_937917505.1 uncultured Erysipelotrichaceae bacterium
TTTCCCTAAGTCATGCAATAACCCAGCACGACGAGCTAATTGTTGATTTAATCCAAGTTCAGCAGCCATCATACCAGCAAAGTGTGCAACTTCTAATGAATGTTGTAAAGCATTTTGTCCATAACTTGTACGATATTTTAACTTACCAATCATCATGATAATTTCTTTATTAACTTTAGATAATCCAAGTTCAAAGATTGCATCTTCACCTGTTTTAAAAATCACTTCGTCTAATTCATTTTTTGTTTTTTGTACAACTTCTTCAATACGTCCTGGTTGAATACGACCATCACGAATTAAAGTTTCAAGTGATAAACGAGCGACTTCTCTTCTTACTGGATCAAAGCAAGAAATTGTAATAGCCTCAGGGGTATCATCAATGATCAATTCAACACCAGTCGCATTTTCAATAGCTTTAATATTACGACCTTCACGACCGATAATACGTCCCTTCATTTCTTCACTTGGTAAAGCAACAACATTCACAGTTCTTTCAATTGTTTCTTCTTGTGAATAACGATTGATTGCAGAAGCAATAATATCTTTTGCATATAAAGAAGCTTTTGATTTTGCTTCATCCTCTTGTTCTTTAATATACGCTGTCACTTCTTTTGCCATTTTTTGTTCTACTAATTTAAACAATTCCTGTTTTGCTTCATTAGCACTCATCATAGCAATTTTTTCTAACTCATTAATCTTTTCATCAATTTGTTCTTTTAATTGAACTTCTAATTTGCCTAGTTCTTCACTTTTCTTTTCTAATTGCTTTGCTTTATCTTCCAAAACATCTTCTCTACCTTGTAAAGCAATATCTCTACGATCAATGTTTTGTTCTCTTTGCAACAGTTTATTTTCAAATTTAGTAACTTCTAAGCGTTGTTCTTTGATTTCCTTTTCAGCTTCAAGCTTATATTCATACGCTTGAGTCTTGGCATCTAAAATCGCTTCTTTTACTATATTATCAGCTTTGGCAGTTGCTTCACTTACAATCTTTGAAGCGTCAACATTGGCTTTAGAAACTTTTAATTTTGTAAAAATAAAATAACCAATAAAACCAACAACCACTGCAAGAACATAGGTCAAAATAGTAAGGGGTGTATTCATAATTGTCCTCCTATTCCCTATGATAAATTTCATCAAGTGCGTTTGCACATTTTTTATTATAGCTTATTTTCCACAAGTTGACAATAAAATATAGAACTCACAACTAAAAATCTCTAAAGTCTATTTTATTTAGTAAAAAAGAACCTACAAATGTAGATTCCTATTCTTCATCTTGTTCACGCTTAAACAAGAACTCTTTTACTTTATTTTCAACTTCTTCCATGACTTCAGGATGATTAGCTAAAAAAATCTTTACATTTTCACGCCCTTGACCAATCTTTTCACCTTGATATGCATACCAAGCTCCTGATTTATCAATAATATTATGTTCAACAGCTAAATCAATGATTTCTCCATCCCTAGCAATACCTTTACCATAAACAATATCAACACTTGTTGTTTTAAATGGTGGTGCAACTTTATTTTTAACAACCTTGATATTTGTCTTATTCCCCACAATATCAGAGCCATTTTTAATAGCTTCACCACGTCTGATTTCAATACGAACAGTTGAATAGAATTTTAACGCACGTCCACCAGTTGTTGTTTCTGGATTTCCATACATAACACCAATCTTTTCACGTAATTGATTAATAAAAATAATTGTACATGATGTCTTATTCATAAGACCAGATAAACGACGTAATGCTTTAGACATTAAACGTGCTTGTAAACCTACTGAAGTATCTGTCATTTCTCCATCAAGTTCAACTTGTGGAACTAATGCAGCAACTGAGTCTACAATAACCAAATCAATAGCATTACTTTTTACCAATGTTTCCGCAATTGCTAAACCTTGTTCACCACTATCAGGTTGCGATAAAATCAATTCATCTACATTGACTCCTAAATTCTTAGCATATACAGGATCAATCGCATGTTCAGCATCGATAAACGCTGCACGCCCTCCTTGCTTTTGAACTTCTGCAATTGCATGCAAAGTTAATGTTGTTTTCCCACTTGATTCAGGTCCATAAATTTCAATAATACGTCCTTTAGGATAACCACCAATACCTAAAGCTGCATCTAAAGTTAATGATCCCGTAGGAA
>CALDMQ010000143.1 GCA_937917505.1 uncultured Erysipelotrichaceae bacterium
TACTGATTTTAGAGATTGTCCTTTACAACCAATTGTGATGAAAACAATGAGGCTATTATAATGAAACTTTTTATTTTAGAACATTGTCCACATTGTAAACGTGCAAGAGCATGGATAGAAGAATTATATGAAGAAAATTCAAAGTATAGAGATATTCCTTTAGAAGTGATAGATGAAGATAAAGAGAGTGAAATTGCTGAGTCTTATGACTATTATTATGTACCTTGTTTCTTTGATGGAGATACTAAGTTACATGAAGGTGTTGCAAGTAAGGAAATTATCAAAGATATTTTTGACAACTATTTAGGAGGAAATAAAGAATGAATATTTTAGTTACAGGTGGTGCCGGTTATATTGGAAGTCATATTTGTGTTGAGTTGATTGAAGCTGGGCATGATGTTGTAGTGATTGATGATTTTTCTAATTCAAGACCAGAAGTTTTGGATTATATTGAACAAATCACTGGGAAAAGAGTGAAATTTTATGAATTTAATATTTTAGATGAAGAAAAAACAGAAACTGTTTTTAAAGAAAATAAACTTGATGCAATTATTCATTGTGCAGCATTTAAAGCTGTAGGTGAATCAGTTGAAAAACCAATTGAATATTATGAAAACAACTTAATGACAACATTAATTATAACAAAGATGATGAAAAAATATAAAGTGAATAATATTGTCTTTAGTTCTAGTGCTACAGTTTATGGAAATCCAAAGGTTATTCCTTTAACAGAAGATTGTCCTTTAGGAGAAACAACAAATCCATATGGGACAAGTAAAGCAATGATGGAAAGAGTGTTAACTGATGTCCAATTTGCAAATAAAGATATGTCAGTGACATTGTTAAGATATTTCAATCCGATTGGTGCTCATGCATCAGGGTTAATTGGTGAAAATCCAAAAGGAATTCCAAATAACTTGATGCCTTATATTATGAAGGTAGCTACTGGTGAATTGCCTTGTTTAGGTGTATTTGGTGATGATTATGATACAGTTGATGGAACTGGTGTAAGAGATTATATCCATGTTGTAGACTTAGCTAAAGGTCATGTTTTGGCGATTGAAAAATACCAACAACCAGGTGTGCATATTTGTAACTTAGGAACTGGTCAAGGTTATAGTGTTCTTCAAATCGTTCATGCTTTTGAAAAGGTGAATGGTGTCAAAGTTAACTATGAAATTAAAGATAGACGTCCAGGTGATATTGCAACATGTTACGCTGATCCAACACGTGCAAAAGAACAACTTGGTTGGGTGGCAGAAAAGACATTGGAAGATATGTGTAGAGATACTTGGAATTTTGCGAAAAAACGTATGTAAGAAACTGTTCTTTGGAACAGTTTTTTTGTATAATGATAGAAAGAAGGTGATGTTACGTTGGAAAGAAGACATTATATATTTTATGGTCGTGTACAAGGTGTAGGATTTAGAATCACATGTTTTCGTATTGCGACAAAGTTGGGATTGACAGGTTGGGTAAGGAATTTATCTGATGGGACTGTAGAGGCGTGTGTGCAAGGGGAAGAAAGCCGAATACAGAGTTTGATTGATGAATTAAGTCATTCTCATTTTATAGGAATAGAGCATTTTGACAGCGAAGAAATGTCTGTTTTAGATGATGAAAAATCTTTTGAGTTGAAATATTAAATATTTGTATCTTTTTATATGATAATGCGTTATAATAGGTTGTGTTAAAAGGAATTAAAAAAACTAAAAATCAAAAAGTGTTGATAAATTCGATGCTTTTTGATTTTCTTTGTGAATTTAAAAAAATAATAGACTGATGAAGCATATTGCTTTTCATGTAGGAAAAGTTATGATAGACTTGAAAATACAAAAGTTAATATGTCATAAATTGACTTTATATATAGAGAAATTAAGTGATGGGGAGGAAGAAAGATGAATATTATTAAAAGAAATGGTTCAGAAATGACATTTGATGAACAAAAAATTACTGCTGCGATTGAAAAGGCCAATAACGAAGTTGTAGAAACAGAAAGATTATCATCAGAAGATATTGATAATATTACGAATAATGTCAAATATCAATGTGAAAAAATGAAAAGAGCATTAAGTGTAGAAGAAATTCAAAACTTAGTAGAAAATGAATTAATGAAATTAAATGCTTTTACAGTAGCTAGAAAATATATTACATATCGTTATATGAGAGCTTTAGTGCGTAAATCGAATACAACAGATGAACAAATTTTAAGTTTGATTGAATGTGCTAATGAAGAAGTTAAACAAGAAAACTCTAATAAAAATCCAACTGTGAACAGTGTACAAAGAGATTATATGGCTGGGGAAGTAAGCAAAGATATTACAAAACGTTTGTTATTGCCTGAAGAAATTGTACAAGCACATGAAGAAGGGATTATTCATTTTCATGATTCTGATTATTTTGC
This sequence comes from uncultured Erysipelotrichaceae bacterium, assembly GCA_937917505.1. Lineage (GTDB taxonomy): Bacteria > Bacillota_I > Bacilli_A > Erysipelotrichales > Coprobacillaceae > CALDMQ01. Next base: position 2,405 of record CALDMQ010000143.1, read on the forward strand.
TCAACATA
>CALDMQ010000144.1 GCA_937917505.1 uncultured Erysipelotrichaceae bacterium
TATTCAGTTTCACCAGCAAATTCTAAGACTTTTACTTTCACTTTATCACCATTAACTGTCACTTGTACTTTTAACTTGTTATCATCTTTCATATAACCATCAGTTGTTACAGTATAAGTATTTCCATCAATTTCCATTTGACTAACAGCAATAGCACCCTTAATAGCATTTAAAACACCTTTTGTTGTCATTGTAGCACCAGTTGCAGTATCTACACCTTCAACATCAGCTTTTGTAAATTCTTTAGCTAAGAACTTATCATGGAATTCTTGCATTTTTCCTGATGTAATACCTTCAATCATGTCTTTACCATAATATTCAGTTTCACCAGCAAATTCTAAGACTTTTACTTTCACTTTATCACCATTAATAGTGATTTCTGTTTTTAATTTATTTTGGTCTTTCATATAGCCTTCAGTTTCCATAACATATGTATTTCCACTTTTTGAAACAAGTTTCCAGTTAAATGCATTCGCTTCTTCTTCAGCTTTTTTCTTAGCAGCTTCTTCTGCTTTTTTAGCAGCTTCTTCTGCTTTTTGTTTTTCGATAGCAATTTCATTTTGAATACTGTATCCAGCGCCAACAACACAACCAATTGCTAATAATAAAGACAATCCAATACTTGCCCATTGTTTAGCAATATTTTTATTTGTTCTTCCTAAAACTAATGAATCAATCCATGGAGTCAACATATTCATCATTAATATTGAGAATAAAACACCTTCTGGGAAATTCGCTTTTAAACGAATAATCATTGTTAAGAATCCTAATCCAATACCAAATAAAATCTTACCTAATGGACTTGTAGGTGAAGTCACTGGATCTGTTGCCATAATCACAGCACCAAATACAACACCACCAATACATAAATGAACAAGTGGATAAGTTAATGGATCTAAACCATTCATAAGAGCGAAAACTTCAGAAAGAATTAAAACTGTTCCTAAATAAGCAACAGGAATTCTTGCATCAAAGACTCTTCTAAAAGCTAAAACAACACCAACTAATAGAATTAACCAAATACAAGTTTCCCCTAAAGTACCACCATGATTTCCTAAGAATAAATCCATAAGTTCATAAGAGAATCCTTCACCCATCCATTTAGTTGCTGCTAATGCAGCAGCTGGTGTAGCACTCGCAACAGCATCTACCCCGTTAGATAAAGTTGTTGTTAATTGTCCACCAAATGCTAAGTGAACAACAACGCGTCCAACCAATGCTGGGTTGAAAATATTAAATCCAAATCCACCATAAACTAATTTTCCAAAGAAAATTGCGATAAAAGATCCAATTGCTGCTACATATAAAGGTGTACCAATAGGTAAAGTTAAAGCAAAAATAATTGCTGTTACCCAAGGGAAACTTCCTTTTAAATGATCAACAATATTATCTTTATGAATTAAAGCCCATACAATTTCAGTCGCAAACGCAACACCTAAAGATACTAAATAAATAAGTGCAGCTTTCACAACATAGTCAGTCGTATTTTGGCTTGTAAATTGATAAAATAATGAATAAGCGACAATCACCAATAATCCAATTGTCAAATCTCTCATAATTCTTTGAGTAGAGAGTTTTTGGCGATAGTTTGGTGATGTTCTTTGTAAAGTAATCTTCATAAATATAACCCCTCCCTATGCCTTTTTCTTTTGTGCTAATTGATAACGACGTTTTGCTTTTGCTACCATATCTGTCACTTCAATCTTACTTGGACAAATATAAGTACACATACCACATTCAACACAACGTGTTACATCTAATTTTTCAATTAATTCCACATTTGCACCTTTTTCAGCTTGCATAATACGCACTGGTTGTAAGTGTGCGGGACAATGTAAAGTACATTCTCCACATTTCAAACATGGTAATGGTTTTATGTTTTCTTTCTTTAAAACAGTAATAGCATTGTTATGAGAATAAATTACAAATGTATCATTCATAACAGATTTACCCATCATAGGTCCACCACCAAGTAAGAATCCATCACAATCATCATCTACATAACCACCAATTTTTTCTACAATATAGTTTACTGGTGTACCGATTGCAACTTCCACGTTTTGTGGATTTTTAATTCCATTTCCTGAGAAAGTAACAATACGATGTGTAATAGGTTCTCCATTTCTAATTCCTTTAGAAAGAGCAATAGCAGTTGATGAGTTATTCACAACAACTCCAATTTCTGCTGGTAAAACATCATATTCTTTCTTAAATACTGTTTCTACAAGTACTCTTTCCCATCCCATTGGATAACGATCAGGAACTTCTCTTGGCTCAATGTTATCGTAATTCTTTGCTTCTTCAACTAACATTTCCATTAAATCAGGTTTATGTTCCTTGATTGCAATGATTGCATTTTTTGCATTTGCAGCTTTAATTAAATAATGAACACCATCAAATAAAGCTTTAATATCACGTTTCATTGCCACATGATCACTTGTTAAGAAAGGTTCACATTCAACTCCATTAATTAGGATAGTTTCAATACCTTCAGGTTTAGAATATTTAATATAAGTTGGGAAACCAGAACCTCCCAAACCAATAATACCTAATTCCTTAATTGCATTAAAAACATCTTCTTGACTCATATTGTCAGGATTTTTCACTTCATAAGCCTTTACTCTTTCATTCTTATGATCGTTTTCAATCACAATATGGTCTTGCAATCTCTTTGAAGCATGCATACGTTTTTCAATTCCTTTAACTGTACCAGAAACTGATGAATAAATAGGTACATACATACTCTTACGAGTTGCTAATTTTGTCCCTATACATACATGATCACCAACTTTAACATGAACATCAAAGTCAGTAGCTAGTCCTAATACAAGAGGAATGTAAACAGTATCTGGTGCTTCAATAGTCAATATTGGTTTATCTTTTGTTAAACCTTTTTGACCGTCTAATTTTACTTTTCCTTTTCCAGATAAAATTGACATTATATCCCTCCATATCATAAATTACCAAATCATTATATCATCAAATTATACATTTGAAAACAATTTCAGGATAAAATTGTCTTTTTATGAAGAAAATATTTTTTGATTTATTCACACTTTTTTTTGCTAAAATAAAAAGAAAAAAGCATCTCTAAGATGCTTTAATGAAAGTATGAATCAATCCCATTCGCCATACCTTTGACCATCTTTTGTTGAAAAGATGCATCATTTAATAATTGATCTTCTTTCTGATTAGAAATAAACCCCAACTCAATATAAATAGCAGGAACTTTGCTCCAATTAAGTCCAGTTAAATCATTACGATAACTAACACCTCTGCTTTTTATTCCAGTTTCTTTGCAATACGCATTGATAACCTTCTTTGCAAAACATGAAGATTCATTATATATTTGAGGACAGTATGGATTATTTTGAGCAATCGCAATTGTATGGGCACCTCTGGCACTCGACGAAGCACTATCACAATGAATATGAATTGTTGCAGAAGCTTTATTCCCGATATTTGCACGTTGCTGATTTGAAATATTCACATTTTGACTTGTTCTTGTCATAATCACTGTATAACCACGATTTTGAAGTTCTGTTCTTAGTTTCTTAGACACTTCTA
>CALDMQ010000145.1 GCA_937917505.1 uncultured Erysipelotrichaceae bacterium
ATGAGCAAATTCATTTGGTTCATTAAATGGCTCACTGAATGTATGTGAAACAAGTAATGCAAAGTTCGTATTTGGACTTCCTAACTTTGGATCATGATACGCATGTCCATTAGCAAGCATTGTTCCTGAATGATTTTCCACAACCACATGCCCACTTGGATTTGAACAGAAAGTTCTCACCTTTGTTCCAACAGTTGTATTATAAACAAATTTACCTTCATATAAGTTCTTATTGATTTCATCCATAACAATATTACTTGTTTCTACACGCACACCAATATCAACTTGATTATTATATAATTCTAAACCTTGATTCTTTAAAACCTTTGTTAACCAAGTTGAACCATCTCTACCAGGTACTAAAACAACTTGATCAGCATAAATTTCTTCATCATTTTCTAAAACAATCCCTTTAACATGATTATCTACTACAAGAATATCTTTAACCGCTGTTTTGAACTGTTCATCAATATGGTTCTTTAACTCATTAGACATTTCTGTCATAATACGTAAATTTTCTTCAGTTCCTAAATGACGAACTTTCGCACGTAATAATTTTAATCCAACCGCATATCCTCTTTTTTCAATTTCTTTAATTTTTTCTGTCGTTGGATCAGTAATTTCTAAAGTCGCACCATGTTTTAAATAAAGTTGATCAACATATTGAATCACATCTTCAACTTCTCGATTATCTAAATAATCAGTTAACCAACCACCAAACTCACTTGTAATATTGAACTTACCATCGGAATAAGCACCTGCACCACCAAATCCCGAAGTAATAGAACAAGCTGGTAAACACCCTGGTTCATTATCTTTAATCACTGGACAACTTTTAATCTTCTTATCTTTTATAGGGCAATGTCTATACATCACATCATGTCCCTTATCAATTAGTAAGACTTTCTTACTTGGATCTTTTAAATACAATTCATAACAAGTCATAATTCCTGCTGGACCAGCACCAACAACAATAACATCATAATTTTTTTGCATAAAAAAACGCCTCATTTCTGGGGCTCTTTTTGAATATCCTCATATATTATATCCATATTTAAAATGCAAAGTCAATAGAAATTTGTTATCGTTTTATCGAACATGTTTTTACAAAAACACGCAACTTATTTCTTCATAAAACAAAAAGGAGATAAAACTCACAAGAAATCTTATCCCCCTTTTACTGCGCTTAACTTCTTAGTTTTATGCAAGAAATAATGAAACAATCAAAGGTATTGTCACAATAGATAATAAAGTTGTCATAAAAACAGCCTTTGCAGCTAATGAAACATCTCCATCATACTCTGTCGCAAATAAGACTGCACTATTAGCTACAGGCATTGAAATCATAATCAATGTCACTCCTAAGATTAAAGGATCTTGTATAAACAATCTTAAAACAGGGTAAGCAAGAGCAGGAATAATGACTTGTTTAATGAATGTATATGGATATATACGTAATTCACTAAAAACTTCTTTTAATGGAATATTGGCAAGTGTTGAACCAATAATCAACATTGCTATTGGTGTTGTAATATCCCCTATCATTGTAATTGTTGATGAAATGACATTAGGAAATTGTATTTTTGCCATATAAATAACGAGTGCTACAAGGGAAGCAATCACACCTGGGGAAAGTAAATCTTTAGGATTAAAGTTCATCTTTCGACCTGTTCCATATCCCATAATACCAGTTCCTACTGAAAAAACTAATAAATTAAACAACATATTAAATAAAGCAGTATAAAAAACAGCATCAAATACATCTTTGTCAAATTTTTCAATAACAGCATCATTTCCAAATATTGCTTTCATAACTGGAAACCCCATAAATCCTATATTAGAAAATACTGTCATAAAAATATAGAGTCCTTGTTGAGGTAAAGGGATTCTCATAATCTTTACAAGAATCCACCCCAATATAGGTAAAACGATATATACCAATATTCCTACTAAAAATACAAATAAAATATCAGTAAACGGAAGATATTCAGTTGTAGACAAAACAGATGAAATAATCAATGCCGGTGTTGTCACTGCTAATAATAAAGTTGTTAGTCTTTTATTCAATTCAACATCTAATATCTTCACTTTAAATAAGAAATACCCAAGTCCAATCACCAAAAATAATTGTACCATCTGCATTAAAATAACCTGAATGTCCATACAATTCTCCTTTACCCCTTTAATCCATTCGCTTGTCTTTCCATGTTTTCTACTACAATATCATAGATTTCTCCAAGACTCGCAGCATACTCAAGAACTTTCCAAGGCTCATTAGTATGATAATGAATTTTAATCAATTCATCATCTCCCACTGCTAATAAACAATCACCCTCAAAATGTTCACTAATGTAATCATTGATAACATCTTCATCTAAATCATGACCTTCTATTGATAATTGAGTATCAAATTTAAATTCTAACACATTATTCTCCTTCAAATAAACAAGCACCATTTGTTTCTATAACATGCTTATACCAATCAAATGATTTTTTCTTATAACGTTTGTAACTTCCTTGGCCATAATCATCAGCATCTACATAAATAAACCCATATCTCTTACTCATTTGTTTTGTAGATTCACTCACAATATCAATACATCCCCATGATGTATAACCCATTAAATCAACACCATCTAACTCAATCGCATTTAACATTTCTTTAAAATGTGCACCAAAATAATCAATACGATATTGATCATCTACAAATCCATCTACTAATTTATCATGTGCACCTAATCCATTTTCTACAATAAATAAAGGTTTTCTATATCTATCATATAAATCAACTAAAGATACACGTAATCCAATTGGATCAATTTGCCATCCCCAATCAGAAGATGGAATATGTGGATTTTTAATCGCTGTCATTGTATTTGCGGCTGTTTTCTTTAATCCTTCATCATCTTTAGCAACACAGCTTGAAGAATAATAACTAAATGAAACGAAGTCTACCGGATATTTCTTCATAACTTCTAAGTCACCATCTTCCATTTTAATATGAATACCTTCATTTTTAAACTTAGACAATAAATATGCTGGATATTCTCCAAAAACTTGTGTATCACTATAACAATATGTACTTCTCATATCTTGTTGAGCTTGTAAAACATCTTCTGGTTTACATGTATATGGATAGTAAGTTAATTTTGTTAACATACACCCTACTTTTGAACCAGGAATTTTTTCATGACAAATCTTTGTTGCTAAAGCAGAAGCAACAAATTGATGATGCATGGCTTGGAAAATCACTTCTTGGAAATTTCTTCCTTCAAAACGATCTTCTACCAATCCACCTGTTGTATAAGGATGTCTGATCATAGAATCCACTTCATTAAATGTTAACCAGTATTTGACTTTATTCTTATATCTTTCACAAATAACTTCTACATATCTAACAAACATATCTACAACTTCTCTTGATGCCCAACCATCATAATTTAACACAAGATTGATTGGTGGTTCATAATGTGACATTGTAACCAATGGTTCTATACCATATTTATGACATTCATCAAAGATATCATCATAAAATTTTAATCCTTCTTCATTTGGTTCTTTATCATCACCATTAGGGAAAATACGTGACCATGCAATAGATAAACGGAAAACTTTAAATCCCATTTCTGCAAATAACGCAATATCTTCTTTATAATGATGATATCCATCTGCACCATGTCTTTTTGGATATAAAGATTCATCATCACTCTTTAATGCATCTTCAATATCCTTTGTTGTGATAGAATTATGTGCTTTATAATTTTGTACATCAACATCTAAATGATGTCTTGCACAATCAGAAACACTTATCCCTTTACCTCCTTCTTTCCAACCTCCTTCATATTGGTTAGCAGCAACTGCTCCACCCCATAAAAATCCTTCAGGAAACTTTCTTACCATTTTTTATTCCTCCTTTTTTATCATTATAACCATTCCCTTACCTTCTTGTATTCATTTTCAAAAATTGAAATAATTTCATCATATTCATCACTCATTTCTTTACTTTCTAAAGGAGAGTCACCTCCCTAATAATATTTGATTTTGTAAATTGATATCACCATTTTTATAATCAATGACTACCACTTCTCCTTCATAGAACAAGTCATTACCATAATATACCTAGATTGAAATATTTTCAAACATGAAATGGGAATGGGAACCTTAATGTTGAAGTAAAATTCTTAAATATAATTCAAATGTTCAAGCTTGGTTTATATTTTGTTCCTACCTACATATCTTGAATTTATAACAATAGAAAGCACATTCATTATAAAATATCTTCATTTTTTTACTCTATTCTTGTCAGTTTTTATTTACCTTTGTGAACTTACATCTTTAAATATCAATCTTTATAAAATTTGTATTTTTTATTATTGACTTTTATATATATATTGAACATACTTGAATAGAAAGGAAGTGAGATCATGAAAAAAATAAAGCCCAAACTGATTATCTATGATCTCATGAATGTGAGATCTTCATAAAAGAAATGGAGGTCACTATGGAAAATAAAACAAGAGTACAACTAGAAAGATTA
>CALDMQ010000146.1 GCA_937917505.1 uncultured Erysipelotrichaceae bacterium
TATAAACAAGACTATGAAAATGGTATTATATCATAATCATAGTCTTTTCTTTTAGTTTCTAGTTTGTAATAGTTACTATTAAATATAATAGCAACTTATTTTACAAAGTATAGATAAATATCTTTTATATCATTCAATTCTATTAATATATTAACACCAAACTATAAAGGGGATTATGGTGCTAAAATATATACTTGAATATTTCAATGTAATGACGACACCATGTTAATGATGTAACGACAGTCTGTTAATCAAATTGACGACATAATTTCATACTAAATGCTATATAAATGAGTATTCCGCTAATAGAAGACTAATCGTTACGGTGGAGAAGTTCACTCAATACGCTATACAAGTCTACCACATCAAAATATTGAATATGCTTAGAAGTCCTACAAGATTTTGAAAAAGTAGGGAATCTGATGAGAAAGTATACGATTATCAACTTAAATTAAAAGAAAATGAAAGGTTTAGACAAAAAGAGATTGAATATATTGTCCTAATTTTAGATTCTATTGTTGATAATGAAAAAGCTGTATGGATAGGAAATTTATATTTTGCTTATATAAATAATCAAATAACATGGGATGAGTTAAAAAAATATAAAGGAATATTAGAACAATTAATTGTAAAAGATTTTTACGAATTATCTAATGATTTAAAAACCATATCTGACGATATTCAATTAAGATTGATATCATTAGGACTTATTAAACGTGAAACTACTCCTGAGACAATGTATAAAAGTAATGACAGAGAGATAGTACTTGATTCAAATGCACAATATATGCTTACAGATCTAGGTCAAAAACTGAAAGATATTTTACAACAAAATTTTTTTATTAATTTCATATTCTGACATAAAAAAATAGTAATTAGCGTATTTAATTAAGGTGAATAGAAGAATATTTATATTTAACTAAATGATTGCTTCTTGTTCGCATATGTTCTTGAAAAGTACACATCATTGTGCTAGTATAGTAAGGAATTAAGAAAAGAGGGATTTTATGGCTAAAAAAGATTCTATAGTTAAGAAAATAACTGATTATAAGGTTATTATTTCTATTCAAGTATTTGCAACATTGGTATTAGTAGGATTCTTATTTAAATTAGGTGCATTACCTATGAAATATATTCTTATTATTCTTGCTGTTTTAGTTCTTTTAGGGTTAGGAACATTCTTTATGATGAAACCTGCTAAAGCAAAGAATAAAGGAAAAGTAAGAAATGCGATTGGGAAATGTTTAAGTATTCTTTTGAGTGTTGTTTTATTGTTTGGTTCATTATATATTGCTCAAGGTGATTCAACAATCTCAAATATTACTGGTGCTAATTCTCAAGTTATACGTTATGATGTTGTTGTATTAAAAGATCATAAAGCTGAAAAGTTATCTGATTTAAAAGGTGAAACAGTTGAAGTCAATTTACAAGTTGATAGTGAACAAATGCAACAAGCTATTGATGCTATGAAAAAAGAAGAATCTTCTCTTAAAGTGAAAGATGTCAAAGATTTTGAAAAAATGAGTGAAGATTTATATGCTGGTAAAGTTGAAGCTATTTATTTTAATGAAGCTTATCGTACTATTTTAGAAGAAAAACATCCTCAATTTGAAACTGAAACAAAAGTGATTTATGCTTTTGAAATTGAAGAAAAAATTGAAGATATTTCTAAAAATGTTAATGTTACAAAAGATCCATTTGTTATTTATGTAAGTGGTATTGATACATATGACTGTAAACCCAAAAACAAAGCAAGTTTTATTAACAAGTATTCCTAGAGATTATTGGGTTCCAATCTATCATAGAAATAATGCTCATGATAAATTAACTCATTCTGGTTTGGGTGGTATTGAAAGCACTATTAAAACTATGGAAAACTTTATGGATATTGATATTAACTATTATGCAAGAATCAATTTTACTTCTTTGATTAAGATGGTTGATGCTTTAGGTGGTGTAGATGTTAATTCTATTGAATCATTCCAAAGTGTTGCTGGTTATAGCTTTAAAAAAGGTATTAATCATATTAATGGAGAACAAGCTTTAGCCTTCTCTAGAGAAAGATACAATGTTACTGGAGGAGATAATGGTCGTGTTGCAAATCAACAAAGAGTTATCACTGCAATGATTAATAAAATGATTTCTCCAGCTATTATTACGAATTATTCTAAAGTTTTAAAATCTATTGATGGATCATTTGAAACAAATATGGAATCAAGAGATATTACATCATT
>CALDMQ010000147.1 GCA_937917505.1 uncultured Erysipelotrichaceae bacterium
TTTCAAAAAATGATAATAATATAGGAAACACAAACGTTGATACTAAAGTAGTCATCGCAAAAACTTTCCCCATAAAGAAGAAACCTAATACAAATAAAACAACATTAATCAATCCAACACTCATAGAAACAGGCAAGCCAAAATAATGCTCAAACACTATACCAATTCCAGAAACGCCACCTACAATAATATGATTTTCTAAAATTAATGTACTAATAGAAAAAGCAATTAAAATATTCCCTAACAAAACACTTCCTAAATTCAATAACTTTTGTTTCATACTTCTCACCTCGATAAGTAATTTATCATAAATTCTTTCTTTAGATTGTAATCTATGTTACATTTAGAAATGAAAGTGGTGAAAATATGAAAATTCATGAAAACCTATTCAAATACTTTGAAAAAGCTGGAAGAAAAGTGAACTATCATCCCCATGATATTATCTATATGCAAGAAGATGACAGTACAAGTTTGTATTTAATTATCAGTGGTCGTGTTCGCGTTTATCATATGACTTCAAGTGGAGAAGAAGTCACATATGAAATTTTAGACAAGGGGCGTATTTTTGGAGAATCTTCTTTCTTTCAAAATGCATTACGTCCTACGACAGTCTCCGCACTGAGTGATGTTGAATTAATTTCATGTCATCTTGAAGAATTATATCCATATCTCACAAGTTCCCAAGATTTAACTATTGCTCTTTTACAACATATGGTTCAAAATTGTGATTATATGACTTCACTTTTAAAGAAATCTTATACTTATGACCGTTTTGAAAAAGTTGCGTCTTTTCTTTTAGAACAACCCCATAAACAAGTTCCTTATGTGATTAAATGGACTCATGAAGAAATCTCTACTCTTGTAGGTCTTTCTAGAGTGACAATTACGAAGGTACTTAACATCTTTGTAAAACAAGGTTATATTCAAAATAAATATAGACAAATTATTGTTATTGATGAAAAAGGGTTAGAAAGTATTCTAAAGAAGTAAATTTCTTATTGATTTTCATTGTTATTCATACTATAATAATTAAGCAATCTTTAATATGCCCGGATGACGAAATTGGTAGACGCAGCAGACTCAAAATCTGCCGGTGTCAAAGCCGTGCCGGTTCGAGTCCGGCTCCGGGCACCATTTAAGGATTATCGAACACAAGACTAAATGAATACTATTTGATGAAATAAAAAATCAACCGTAGGTTATATTTATCAGTAATCTCCCACGATTGAATCTAATCAATTTATTAAATAGGTCTTGCACCTTATATTTAATATGCTATAATTATTACATATTAAGTATACAAGTTACTTAATGTAATTATTATATAGATATGATCAGTACTTGTTGCGAAAGTTACTGCTTATATATTGAAATGACTTCTATTTCCTAGATAGAAGTTATTTTTTTGTCTTAAAAACTCTTTTTATCATTATAACATGGATATTTTTTCATTTCCACTTGTTAATGATATTTTTTTGTGAATTTTAGAACATTTTTTAATATATTCTCTTTTCAATTATTATTATACCACTCTCCTCTATAAAAATCAACTACAATATAATCTTTTTTATTATATATAATAATGTAGTAATTATTTTATTGATTTTAAATATTATAAGTTATATAATATTAATGAGGTGAAATAAATATGATAAAAACTAAAATTAAAACCTTAATGGCCATATACGAAAAAAGCAATAAAGATATTGCCAGATGTCTAAATAAAGATTATCAGGTTTTCACAAACAAATTAAGCAAGAGTACATTCAAAACAGACGAACTTATTAAAATAGGAATTGAAACTGGCACACGTCTAGCTTTTATAGATGACAACAATAATCCTGTTGTTATCTTTACAGAAGATGACCTTATAAAATAAAAGATAACATGGCAAAGTTGCCATGTTATATATGAAATGATACTTATCTATCAACATATTATATATTGATAATCCAAGGTATACAAATTAATATATTTGTAAAAAATATAACTGCCAACCAATTGGCAAAGTCAATATTCTGGTGAAAAAATGAGCGAGGGAATTCTCTCACTCTATTTTATTTTGCAAGGTTATTATGAAATTAGAAAGTGGGAAATTACATTTTATCAAAGATGAATTTTAAAAAAATGTTGAGTTAAACTCAATTTAATCAAAACAAAAAAAGAGTTAGGTATTCGAAATAAAGAACTCTAACTCTATAAATATAACACAACCACATCTTCATACTTATTTTCATCACAGTACAGAAAATATCAAACATTCAAAATTAACGATATAACATTTATTGAAAAATTTTAAAGTTGTTACTACACTATAATAAACAACTACTTATTTTTTTCTTTTACAAAGAATGAGACACCTAATAGTATAAAAAACACTAGCTTTGTATAGGTGTAAATACCAATAAGTTCAAAATTGCTAACTTCCCAACTTAAACCTATTTGGTTATGTTTGTACAGTTCAACTACACTCAAAACAATCCATAACACACATAATATTTTTAAGGTACATAAAAGGAATTTCGATATTTCTTTTTTTAAAATTACTCTTACTAATATAAAAATCAAACACAATAAAATAATTTCTAAAATTATATATAGCATTTCTATTTACCTTCCAAACTATTTTTTATATGTTATTTACTTTTATATACGCCTGTACCATAATATTTTGCTGGTTCTTTTGCAGTTGGATATGTAGACCAAACCTCTGAAAGAGAATGACTATACCATTTCCCTTGATATGAAGTCATGTAATAGCAACTAATCAAGCCTTTTTTTGCTTTATAAGCATCTTCATAAGGTGCTTTTTTTACCCAAGAATCTATTTCACTTACTGTCAAATACGCTGCCATTGCAGAACCTCCAAATCCTAACCAAGTGCACAATGACGTAGCTAAGGCTTTTGAAATTCCTTTTACTGTTAATTTACTTACAGCAGCTGATAAAGTTTTAGAACCTAAAACAGATGATAAAGCTCCTAGAAATTTATCTTTAGTAGAAGAAACGCTCAAAGCTGTAAAAACATTCTTAGCATGTTCCTTAGAAATATATTCAACAGACTTCATCCAGATATTACCATTAGACACTGTATTAGGAGCACCAGATTTATAAGTCCAATAACCACCCCTTGTTTGATTAGCATGTGATTTTCCACTAAGTACCCCATCCATAATTCCATAAGTCGAAATATCAGATTCGCTTTGCATTGTATTTAATGCATTTTTTACTTGTGTTTCCATATATTCAGTGAAACTTGGAGATGTTTCAGGATCTAAAATATATGGTTTTTCTGCTGAGCCATCACCACTTATAATAGAGTTTTCTATTTCTGACTCATAAATCCTATCCATATTTATTGCATTAACAGGATTTGTTTGAATCATTCCTAGACAAATTGCCAAACTCATCGTTAATATTAATAACTTTTTTAATTTTTTCATAAATTTCTCTCCTCTTTTTGTCAGTATTGTTTAAAAATCCGTTATTCTTTAATTACTCAACCAATCCTCCTTTATCTTTTATTATAATATATAATTAAATTTTAAACACTTACATTACATTTGTCAAGCATTACTTATGTTATCTATGTATTGTTTTATAATTCTAATTGTTATACAATATATATGGGTGATTAAATGTCAAAATCTAATAATTTTTTTAAAATGGAGATGCTTTTATTAAAAATCCTTGAAGAAAAAGATTGCTATGGTTATGAAATAGTACAATCTATTAAAAAATTATCTAATGATAATATCAAACTACAAGAAGGTACTATGTATCCTATATTATATAAGCTCGAAGAAAAAAATTATATTTCTAGTCAAAGAGTATTGGTTGGAAAAAGATTATCTAGAGTTTATTATCATTTAGAAACCAAAGGAAAATTATATCTTCAAGAGATATATGATGATTACAAAAATATGATAACTGTCATTAACAATATTATGGAGGGGAAAAATAATGAATAGTGCAATTAAAAAATATATCAAAACATGTAAATTGTTGTTTCCGGTTTACGGTTCAAAAGAAAGGAAATATTTAAATAACATAAAACAACATCTCATAGATATATCTTTAGAAGAAAAATTAAATTATGATCAAATAATCGAAAGATATGGCGAACCATCAAATGTAATAGCAAGCTATTATGAGCAAGAAGGTTATTTGAATATTATTAATAAAGTAAAATTATTTTCACTTATTAGAAAATCTATAATTGTTCTACTAATTTTGATTTCTATTTTTCTATGTTATAAAAGTTACAATTTACATCAACAATATTTAGAAATAAAAAATAGTAGCAATGGTTATTTTGAAGAAGTTATTGAATAAGGAGAAATATAAATATGAAAAAAATATTATTATCATTTTTAATATTATCAACACTTTGTTTTACAAGCATACAGTCATCTAACGCATTAACGAATCAAGCAATTATAACACAAGTGTTTGAAGACGGGAGTTACATAGAAGAAACTATAGAAGAATCATCTTCTATAACAAGAAGCACAATTACCAAAACTAAAACGTCTACTTATAGAGGAGCAGATGGGTCTGCCTTGTGGTCTGTATCAGTCAAAGGAACTTTTAGTTATAACGGTTCTACAGCTACTTGTACTAAATCAGAAGTTAGTAAAAAAAATTATTCATTAACATGGAAATTGAGCAATGCAAAAGCATCAAAAAGTGGAAACAAAGCTATTGCAAGTGTGAAAGCGACAGAATATACATCAAATGGTGCTATATCAAGAACCATCAATAAAACTGTTACATTAACATGTAGCCCAAAAGGGGTTTTATCTTAATAAAATCTACTATCTAAATTGATATAGTTGTAGCAAACATAGAATAATATGATATCGAACTACATTAAAACAGCATGGCAACTTTGCCATGTTGTTTTTTATTTTATAAGTTATATATATTTAACAAAAATCATGTCTAACAAATCTAACTAAACCAATTATTTGAATCTGTAGATTTTCTATTTCTTCAGGAGTAAAAAATTTTGTTTCATATTTATCATTACTAGGTTCTAATATCAACATATTATTTTTAAAGTATACTTTTTTGACTGTAGCTTCATCGCCAATCAAAACAACACCTATTTGTCCATTCGATACCATGTTACATTGTTGAACATAAATAAGATCTCCTTCATGTATATGAGAACCAATCATACTATCACCAACAACCCTTAAAAAATAATCTCCTTTATTAGCATCCTCTGGACCTAAATTAACATATCCTAATATATTTTCATCACAGTAGAAATCATACCCACCTTTGACAACTCCTAGAATCGGTTTACAGTTTTGGTCATACTCTAACAATGCATCTATATCTATTCCTAACACATTAGACAATTTTTTCTTTGTAGATATTTTTAATTGTGTGCTTTCACCAGAAAGCCAACGAAAATACGTTGATCTCGCTATTCCTAGTTTTTCTATCATTTCATCATGTGTCAAATTATTATCATTTTCATACTCAATTAGTATTTGTCTTAATTTCATTATATCAACTCCTCATAAAGAAATCCCTTTTACACAATACCATAGTATCATAAATCGCAAATATAACAATGTTTTTTATAATGATCATAACACAAAGTCCCAAATCTATCTTGTTTTTTAAGATATTATTTATTTATAATTTTAAGCGAGGTGATATTATATGACAAAAATTTATTTATGCATTGATCTCAAATCATTTTATGCTTCAGTAGAATGTGTAGAAAGAGGTTTAGATCCATTTAAGATTAATTTAGTCGTTGCTGATGCATCAAGAGGTGGTGGTGCTATTACTCTTGCTGCTACTCCTTCTATAAAAAAATTAGGAGTAAAAAGTCGTGGTAGAATATTTGAAATACCAAAGGATATTGAATATATCATTGCCCCACCCAGAATGAATCTTTATATGGAATATTCTGCGAAAATATATAGTATATTCTTAAAGTATATTTCTTCTGAAGATATTCATGTATATTCGATTGACGAGTCTTTTTTAGACATTACTTCTTATATATCCTTATATCAAAAAAATGCTAAAGAAATAGCACAAATGATCTTAGATGATATATATGATGAAACAGGTATTACTGCAACTGTAGGGATTGGAACTAATCTCTTTTTAGCAAAAATAGCCCTTGATATAACTGCAAAACACTCAAAAGATAATATGGGATTTTTAGATTTAGATATTTTCAAGCAAACATTATGGCATCATACTCCCCTTACTGATTTTTGGATGATCGGACAAGGAACAGCTAATAGACTTGCTCAAATAAGAATTTACGATTTGTATGGGATAGCTCATGCTGATGAAAAGACCTTGTATAAGATATTTGGAATCAATGCTGAATTTTTGATTGATCATGCATGGGGTAGAGAGCCTTGTGAAATCAAACATATCAAAATGTACCAACCATCTTCTAATTCTATTTCCAACTCTCAAATATTATTTGAAGATTATAATACCAAAGATGCATTTCTTGTAATGAAAGAAATGGTAGAAACAAATGTATTAACATTAACTGAACATCATGTCGTTACCAATCATATTTCCTTATATATTGGTTATTCTAAAGATATTGTAAAATGTTCAAGAGGAAGTTGTAAGATAACCAATACTACAAATTCATTTAAAATTCTTCTAGAAGAATTTACTCTTTTATATAAGAAAATAGTTAAAACAGGATATCCCATAAGACAAATTGCTATATCTTTTGGAAATATCCAAGATGAGCATTTTGAACAATATAATTTATTTGAACTGTCCAATCTTGAAGATATTGAAAAAGAAAAACGATTACAAGAAACACTCGTTGAAATCAAGAATAAATATGGTAAAAATGCTGTATTAAAAGGAATGAATTATTTAGATAAAGCAACTCAAAGAAAAAGAAATCAGTTGGTTGGTGGTCATAATGCAATATAATGAAAAAGATTTAATTAGACGAGCTCAACAATTTCAATCCTTCGATGCACTTAAAGGATTCAGAGAAATTTTAAAAGAAAAAGAAATTCAAAAAGTCAAAAAGATAGAACTTTGCGAAGAAGATAAAAATTTATTAGATTATCAGGTCAATCACATAGAAAAAGGAATGATCATTACTGTCATTTATTTTGAAAAAGGTAATTTTTATAAAGTAAATGGGATCGTTTCTAAGATTAATCTTGATACACATTTTTTACAAATTGTAAAAACAAAAATAAATATGCTTAACATTGTCAAAATAGAAGGCATTTCCTATAATCCTTTTGAATAAATCACTATATACATATAGAATCCATTCTTGTAAAATATTTTAAAGAAAATAGAAATTTAAAATTATTAGAAAGAACTGATAGAAGATGGATAAAGAAACAATATTAAAAACCTTGATGAACATTATTGATATTAAGCATCATCAAGAATGGAAAACTCTTGACACAGAAAACCTTATTGATGTCATGAAAAATAGAATGTACTCTCTTATCGTTTCTCAGAATGAGAAAGCTAAAGCAGAAATCGAAAATTATTTTAACAAGTATCTAAAAATTTTTAATAAGATTTCTCAAAATATTCAAATAGATTGTTATGAATTAAACGATATTAGAGATCCATTCATTAAAATAAAAATGCAATATTTTGTAAATAATAAATAAAAAAATCCCCACGACCAATATAAATAAGTCGTGGGTTTATTATTACATGGCAAAGTTGCCATGTGAATTTGCTTTATATAGTTTTCACTTCAACAACAATTTTATCTACAGGATTTACCCTAATCATCTTAATATTAGATATCGCAAATGCTTTTTTATCCTCTTCACTGGCAGTAACATCGTAATACGGTGACTTAGTATGACCTCTCAAACCTTTTAACATTATCTTCACTTCTTCTAACCTATCTTCTAAAGGTATTATCAAACTACAAAACTCTCTATCAGTTATTGCTTCGTTTAATAGCTTCTCACGATATCTTTTAATTCTATTATTCAATTTAATACGTTCTTTCTTTAAATCAGTTTTCATTTTTTCTTTTCTAGTATTAGGCAATGGCCTACTATCCAAATAGCGTTCAATATGTAGTTGACCTATAGTTGATTTACAATTCTTACAACTATAATAGTAATATATATTTTTTCTACCATATGAGTGTGTACAAGACATTCTAGTACCACAAATAGAACAATATACAAGTCCATCAAAATAATATTTATCATTCTTTTTATATAGCCATCGTTTATAATTGTTCGATGCTTCTATAAGTTCCTGTTCACTTACTAATGGTGGAACTATATCTGTATACGTTTGTCCTTTATACTCTAGTATTCCAGCATACCTTTTATCTCGAAACATAGTTTTTACTCTATCAATAGTAAATACAATATCATTTTGAGCTTCATTTAAATAATCTCGAATATCTTTAATAGGATAAAACTTTTTGGCCATATCTATAGCATTTAAAAAAATCTTAGAATTTTTTGGATGTATATATATATTTTTATCTTGACCTCTCATATATCCAAAAAACATTTTCCCACCTAAAGGATATCTTCCACTTTTAGCTATTTGAACCAAGGTATCATTTGTTCTCTCTATAACCTTTTCTCTTTCATATTGATTATTCAACACTTTAATATTTGTTGCGAATCTATCACTTGCTGTTCCAATCTTGATTTCCTCATACAAACATTTTAATGTTACATTATATTTATCAATCAACTTAAAAAACAAATTACTATCAAATAAATCACGACTTATTCTTGACAGATCATAAGCAAACACTATTTCTATATTTCCTTTTTTTATTTCATCAATAAGATCAGACATTGCTGGTCTTTGTAGAGATTTCCCTGAATATCCATCATCAATATAAAACTTTATTTCTTCCTTTTTTTTACAATTTCAAATCTTAAAGCATAATCAACTATCATGCTCATTTGAGCCTCTAGAGATACACCTTCTTCTTTCTGTTTCAATGTACTAACTCTTAAATATCCACATATCATACTTATCATTCCTTTCACTTTGAATAACATTAAAACAAATCTATTGTAATACAAAAAAATTGCTGAATTGAAACTATTTCAATTCAGCTGCATTTTTCTTATTCTTTTTTACATGGTAACTACCATCTTGTTTTGACAACAATTTTCTTTTTATGTTACAGATCTTATTGCAATGTTCATTAAAACCATCAGGCATTTTCATAACACAGAATCCAAATATTTTATTTTCTTCTACCTCTTGTTCCGACAATTCATATATTTCTTCTATCCTAGCCACACCAAAAGTATCCCTATTGTGAATAAAAACATCGACTAAAACAAAATCGCCTACTTCAACATTTTTTAATGGGCATATATAGTTATACACTTTTTGTTTAGGATTAATCCCCTTAATAACCCCTCTTTTTATTCTTACTTTTACTATTCGCATAATTTCATCACCTTTCTTATTCATAATGTATAGTATTCTCTATTCCAATAATAAATTGGTTAATATTTTTATCATCTTCATCTGTATAAGTGGCCACAATACAATTAGCTACTTTTTCACCAGATACTGAAGGGATAATATGATCTGTCAAAAAATAAATAAGTTGATACTTTTTACCTTCAAGTTGACCTTTTGAATACCTAAATTTAAATTCCCCATGATAATCAGTTCTTGTTTCTTTCTCTCTTAGCTTTGTAAAATCTATTTCCTTATTTGCATAATCACTAAATAACAAAGGAAGATCCTTAGATTCTAAAGAAGTTCCATATGTTTCATTATCATAACTAATTTTTATAAAGGAAAGTTTAACTTCATTTTTATCATTGACATAAGAAGTTATTTCTTTATCCTGCTTATCTATATACCATTCTTCATTTAATGAATATGAATAATCATAAGCATCTTCAGAAGATTGATATACTATTCTATCATCTGTTTTATAAATATTATTCTTATTCGTACAACCAAAAAGAAATAAAATCATCATGAAGTTAATAAAAATCAAAACATATTTTTTCATTATTTTTTCCTCATTTCTAAAGAAATATCATTTTGGATATAATATTGTTTCAAATCCTTATACATTGTTTTTGATGATATTATTGTTTTATTTACAATTGGATCATTATAGTTTCTTTGCATTTTTTCAAGATATTTCAAATGATAGTCTTCATTGTACTTACTTTC
>CALDMQ010000148.1 GCA_937917505.1 uncultured Erysipelotrichaceae bacterium
GATAATGAAGAAAATGTTGTTGCTAATAGACGATATAAAGAAGAAGTTGATGGCTTTATTAAAAATAGAAATATTACAATGAAACAATTGTAAAGAAGTAATATTGTTTTTTCTCTTGATTATGATAGAATGATATTCAAGGATAGGACGTGAGAAAATGAAATATGATTATTTAATAGTAGGAAGTGGATTGTTTGGAAGCATTTTTGCTTATGAAGCAAGTCAAAGAGGGAAGACATGTTTAGTTATAGATAAAAGAAATCATGTGGGTGGAAATATCTATACAAAAGAAATTGAAGGTATTAATGTTCATAAATATGGTGCTCATATTTTCCATACATCAAATAAAGAAGTCTGGGAATATATTCAACAGTTTGCGACATTTAATAGATATACCAATAGCCCAATCGCAAACTATAAAGGTGAAATCTATAATATGCCTTTTAATATGAATACTTTTAATAAACTATGGGGTGTTGTCACACCAGAAGAAGCGAAGGCAAAGATTCAAGCACAAATAAAAGAGTCAGGAATTACAGAACCAAAGAACTTAGAGGAACAAGCCATCTCATTAGTTGGTAAAGATATTTATGAAAAACTTGTGAAAGATTATACAGAAAAACAATGGGGAAGACCTTGTCGTGAATTACCAGCATTTATTATTAAGAGATTACCAGTGAGATTTACATATGATAATGTAGATGTGAGATTAAATTGTGATTTCTTTGAACATAGAAAAGAATTAGAAGCTATGGCAGATAAGGTTGTTTTTACAGGAATGATAGATCAATATTATAACTATTGTTATGGAACGTTAGAATATAGAAGCTTAAGATTTGAAGAAGAAACATTGGATATGAATAATTATCAAGGGAATGCAGTTGTGAATTATAATTCTGCAAATGAGCCATATACAAGAATCATAGAACATAAACACTTTGAATATGGAACACAAGAAAAGACAGTGATTACAAGAGAATACCCAGTATCGTGGCAAAAAGGTGATGAACCTTATTATCCAATGAATGATGAAAAAAATAATGAGTTATATGCAAAGTATAAAGAACTAGCAGATAAAGAGGATAAGGTCATCTTTGGTGGAAGATTAGGGATGTATAAATATTTTGATATGCATCATGTGATTGATGAAGCGTTGAAGTGTGTAAAAGCAGAGTTGTAAAAAAATTGTCTAAAAATGTAAAATATGAATTTTTGAGTCAAAACTAAGATTGTTATGATAAATATGAGGTGTTATCATGAAATCAACTTTGACTTTTTTATATGTAGAAGATGAAGAAAGGTTTGCAAAATTTTTTAAAGACAAAGTAGAAAAATATTTAAAACAAAAACATATTAGAGTATTTTGGAAAACATATCAAAGAATAGAAAGGATAATGGATTTTCAATCTGTTGATGCTTGTTTCTTTGATTATCAAATAGAGAATAAAAATATTACAGATGTTTGTGACTTGA
>CALDMQ010000149.1 GCA_937917505.1 uncultured Erysipelotrichaceae bacterium
AAAAATGAAAGATTTATTAGAGATGTCTTAGTTGATTTAGGTTTACATGAAACTTTAACTTATACATTAACATCTCCATCTACAGTCAATGACTTTAATTTATTCCATCCAATGGATGAAAGTGTTCAATTAATGTCACCACTTGGAGAAGAAAGAAGTGTCACAAGAAAATCAGTGATTCCATCATTATTACAAGTCATTAATTATAATCAAGCACGTGCGAATAAAGATGTATGTGTGTTTGAAATTGCGAATACTTAATGTGCCTTGGGCAGGAATTCATAGACCAGTTGATTTCTATCTTGTGAAAGGATTTGTAGAAACGTTATTTAAAAAATTATGTATTGAAGAATCACGTTATCAATTGGTAAGAGTTGAAAAAGAAAATAAAGATTTCCATCCTGGTAGAAGTGGTTATATCAAGATGGGGAAAGATATTGTTGGTGTGATAGGACAAATTCACCCATTAAAAGCTAAGAAGTATAGTTTAAAAGGTGAAACAGTTGTTGCGGAATTAAACTTATCTGTTTTATTAAACTTAAAAACAAAAGCATTAAAATATGCTTCTATTCCACAATATCCATCAGTAACAAGAGATATTGCTTTAGTTATGGATAAAGATGTTCCAACATATGATGTTATTCGTTCTATTCAAAAAGCTGGAAAACGTTTGGTATCTAAAGCACAAATCTTTGATGTTTATGTTGGAGAACATGTTGAAGAAGGAAAGAAATCTGTCGCGATCAATTTAACATTCCAAGATTCAACAAGAACATTGGATGATGCAACAATCAACAGTGTTATGGAAAATATTTTAAGTGTTGTGGATAAAGATTATCATGCAAAATTAAGAGGTTAACACAAGTTAACTTCTTTTTTTATAAAAAATGCATTTTTTTATTGAAATTAAAATGAATCTATGATATTATATTTAAGCAATTGATGGAGACATACTCAAGAGGCTGAAGAGGCGCCCCTGCTAAGGGTGTAGGTCGGGAAACTGGCGCGAGGGTTCAAATCCCTCTGTCTCCGCCATTTAGATGCCCTTGGCAGTTTTTATAAATTTCATATTGGTCTGGTAGTTCAGTTGGTTAGAATG
>CALDMQ010000150.1 GCA_937917505.1 uncultured Erysipelotrichaceae bacterium
ATTAGAAAAATAATAAACTCTTAAAAAAGCATAAAAAGTTTCTATTGTTATAATTATTAATAACTTTTTCCACTTCCCTTAATTGAGTTCATTCGTTCTTATTAAAAGTGTATTTAAAAATAAAGTATTGCCAAGATAAGTCAAAAGATAAAAAAACTGCCAACTTTTAATGTTGACAGCTTTATAGCATGAATTCATTTATGCTTCTTATTTACGAATTTCTTTAATTCTAGCAGCCTTACCAGATAAACCACGTAAGTAATGTAATTTAGCTCTACGTACTTTACCGATTTTAGCAACTTCAATTCTATCAACGAACGGAGAGTTGATCGGGAAAACACGCTCAACACCAACACCGTAAGAAACGCGTCTAACTGTGAAAGTTTCAGAAATTCCTCCACCTTTTCTAGCGATGCAAACACCTTCAAATAACTGAGTACGTGTTTTATCCCCTTCTTGAATTTTTACATAAACCTTTAATGTATCCCCTGGTTTGAAATCAGGAATATCATTTCTTAATTGTTTTTTTGTAATTTGATCAACTAATTGCATATTCATAATATGACTTCCTCCTTAACAATTTTTATTCTTCAAAGTTCATACGTATAATAACCAGCGGAACTTCTGCGTCAAAAGACTAGGATATAATATCATTATCGAGATATAAAATCAATCATTTTTTTGTATTTCTTTTAAAATTTGAAGTTCTTCTTCACTAAATTGACGTTTTTCTAATAAATCTGGTCGTTTATGATATGTTTTAAGTAATGATTGATATAAACGCCATTGTCTGATTTTTTCATGATGTCCACTCATTAAGACTTCCGGAACTTGATTTCCATCATATTCAAAAGGACGTGTATATTGAGGATATTCTAACAAACCATCACTAAACGAATCATCAACATGCGAAGATTCACGAATAGCACCTTCTAACAAACGAATAACCGAATCACAAGTCACCATACTTGCTAATTCTCCGCCTGTCAAAACATAATCTCCAATTGATAACTCCACATCAACATAATCACGAATACGTTCATCAAATCCCTCATAATGTCCACAAATAATAATCAAATGTTTCTCTAATGATAACTCTTGACTATATTCTTGTGTCAAAGTACGCCCTTGTGGTGACATTAAGATGACTAAAGAATCTTTTGTCACCAAAGTCTTTAAACAATCTAAAATGGGTTGACACATCAAAACCATACCTTGTCCACCACCATAAGGATAATCATCAACATGATGATGCTTATTATTGGCATACTCTCTAAAATCATGAATATTCACTTCAACAAGTTTTGCATCTATTGCACGTTTAATAATTGATGTATTCAAAAAGCCATCAAACATTTCAGGAAACAAAGAAAGAATATCAATCTTCATTATAAAACCCCTCTATAAGTGTAGTATCAATACGCTTATTTTCAATATCAATATTTTCAATAAAAGCATCTACATATGGAATCATGATTCTCTTTTTAGCTTTCACAACCAATATGTCATGGTGTTCATAAAATTGCACATCTTCTACATAACCAATCTTTTTTCCTTGATCAAAAACATCGCACCCAATCAAATCACCAACATAATATTCTTCTTCATCAAGTAATTCAACATCCTTATTGGCATACAAATAACATCCTTTATACTTTTCAACCAAGTTAATATCTTGATAACCTTGAAAAGCAACTAAAATATGTCCTTTATGAAAACGATGTGATGCTACTATCATATCTTGCATTTGTCCATGATTATCAATCAATAAATGTGCACCTTTTTTAAATCTTTGTTCTACAAAATCTGTAGAACTTTTTACTTTCAATTCTCCTTTAATACCATGTGTATTCACAATCTGTCCAACGATAACTTGTTCCATAAAACCTCCTGATGATAAAAAATAGATGTGTGAACACATCTATTCTCCATAAGATTCAAATTTGATTTCTAATTTTTTATCATTTAAACGCCCTGATACAGACATTAATTGACGAATAGAATTAGCCATCATACCTTTTCTACCGATGAGTCTTGCAATATCATCATGATCAGCATAGACGTACAAAACAATTGTATCTTCATCTAAAGAAGGCATTTGTCTGACTTCTAGTTTATCTTTTTGATTAACCAACTCAACAGCAATATCATGTAAAGTTTTAACGTAATCCATGATATCTACCTACTTATTTTGCTTTTTTAGATTCAGCAAATTTAGTCATGATTCCAGCTTTGCTTAAGATATTTCTTACAGTGTCAGATGGTTGTGCACCATTGTTTAACCATGCTAAAACTTCTTCTTCTTTGATTGTTACTACTGCAGGATTTTGTCTAGGATCATAAGTTCCTAATTGTTCAATGAAACGTCCATCTCTTGGAGATCTTGAATCTGCAGCAACAATTCTATAAAATGGTGATTTTTTAGCACCCATTCTTTTTAATCTGATTTTTACAGCCATAATATTTCCTCCATTAATTTATTTTGCTTGTATATCATACCATATATTTTTTATCTGTCAAGTATTTTCACTTAACACTTTCATTAGATAAAATAACGATAATATTCTTTTTGAATTTTTTTCAAATTACGTTTACTAATAGGAATAATTTGATGATTTTTCATATGTACACCTTGCTCATCTATTTTTAAACATTGTCGAATATTCACCACATAAGAACGATGTGTCCTCAGTAACGATGGGTAATTTTCTTGAAAAACTTCATTATATCCTTTCCAAATTTCAAGCTTCTCTCCATCACAAAAATAAATCATCATATAATGAGCTTGTAACCGC
>CALDMQ010000151.1 GCA_937917505.1 uncultured Erysipelotrichaceae bacterium
GGTCACAGAGTTGAAGAAAGAGCAATGTATGATGAATTAGTTTCATTACTTGAAGCATCAAAATGTGAAGGTATCAAAGAATTGTTAGATATGAAAGGTGAATTAGTGACTAAATCACAATGGATCGTTGGTGGAGACGGTTGGGCATACGACATCGGATACGGTGGAGTGGATCATGTTTTAGCAAATGATCAAAACGTTAATATCTTAGTTCTTGATACAGAAGTTTACTCTAATACTGGAGGACAATCTTCTAAATCATCTCAAGCTGGATCTATCGCTAAGTTTACAGCTGGTGGTAAGAAAGTGGCTAAGAAAGATTTAGCTCAAATTGCTATGGCATATGGACATGTTTATGTAGCGCAAGTTGCTATGGGAGCTAATCCAATGCAAACAATTAAAGCATTTAAAGAAGCAGAAGCTTATGATGGACCATCATTAATTATTGCTTACTCTCCATGTATGGAACATGGTATTAAAGGTGGTTTAGCAAATCATCAAAAACAACAAAAAGATGCAGTAGCATGTGGATACTTTAATTTATTAAGATATGATCCACGTTTAGAAGATGAAGGAAAGAACCCATTACAATTAGATTCTAAAGAACCTGATTATAGTAAGTTCAAAGATTTCTTATTAAGTGAAAACAGATTCGCACAATTATCAAAAATTAATCCTGAACATGCTGATGAATTAATGGATAAATGTGAAGCTGATGCTAAGAAACGTCGTACACGTTTAGATGTTATGGCAGCTGAATAAATAGATTAACACACATCACAATTGATGTGTGTTTTCTTTTGTTGTATAATACTTTTTAAGGGGTGAGAGTATGCAAGAATTTCAATATTTGAATACTTTTTTTAATATGATTTATCATAATGATCTTGCTGTTTTAAGAGATTTCACATCTTCTTATATATATATACAAGAGTTTTTAAAATGGTTAAATCAACGACGTATTGAAATGCCTTGTTTATCTCATTTAACACCTCAAGATTTAAATATGATTAAAAAATGTCGTCAATTAAAAAATATAGATCATATTTTGCATATTAATTTATCTCAAGAAATAGAAAATATTTCTCAAAAATATGAAAATTATATCCATATGATTTATATACCTGGCTTTGATAATATAAATATTTATGATTTGCCTGATTTGGAAAATGTATGTATTTATCATATAGAAGAAAGTTTTTCTAAAGAAGATTTATCTTTCTTTGATCCGTTTCCTACTTTTTTAACAGCTCTAAAGCATGCGGATCAATGGCCTGGAATATTGGTTTTTCATCAAGAAATAAGTGTTTTTCATGCGATTCATTCACAAAAAGATATGAATCAATTTATTAAATCTTTTCATCCAAATCATTATTTTGATAGAGATAATTCTTATGATTCTTATTTTTTACAATTGAGTGATTTACATATTGGAAAAGATAAAAGATATAAAGGATTAATGCAGTTGTATAGTTCAATTGATTTATTAATGAAACAAATTGATTCTCATTATCCATTAAAAGTTTTGATTACTGGTGATTTAATGGAATCACCTAATCGTAAGAATATGTATTTAGCTAATGATTTTATGAATATTTTAAAGAAGCGCTATAAAGCAGATGTCACATTTATATTAGGAAATCATGATGTGATTGTTCATGGCTTTAATTTTGCAAGAATGCAAAAAAGTAAAGTAATTGCATATTTATTAGGTGAAAATATCAAGGTCTTAGAAAAAGAAAAAATAGTATTGATTAAAATGGATACAACGAGTGAAGGAAATCTTGCAAGAGGTAAAGTTGGTCAAAGACAGTTAGATGAAATAGATGATGAATTAGAGGCAATTGATCATTTAGAAGACT
>CALDMQ010000152.1 GCA_937917505.1 uncultured Erysipelotrichaceae bacterium
AAATAAGTTCTTGATTACTTTTGTTTCTAAAGATGGCCAAAGTTGTAAAGGATCAATCGCATCATATTCAATCGCATAGGCATATTTTAAGATCTTGCAATTTTCTAATCCTGGTATAGTACGAATCATTTGTTCTTGGATATCATAAGGCATTGATGTTGAGAAACCTTGAACATAAATTGTATTCATTTCTTTGGATTCTGGTTCTAGAAAAATTTGATGTTGCGGTTTATCTGAGAATTTGACAATCTTATCTTCAATTGAAGGACAGTATCTTGGACCAATACCTTTGACTATTCCAGAATACATACTACACTTATGTAAATTATCTTTAATAATTTGATGTGTTGTTTCATTTGTATACGTTAAATAACATGGTGTTTGTTCTTCAATAGGTATGAATGTTGTTGTTTCATAACTAAATGAAAGTGGTTCATCAGTTCCTGGTTGTAATTGTGTTTTTGAATAATCAACACTATTGATTTCTACACGTGGTGGTGTTCCTGTTTTTAATCTTTGAATTCTAAATCCTAATTCTCTTAATTTATCTGATAAAAACAAAGATTGTCTTTCTTGATCAGGTCCACTAGGTGTCTTTTGATCACCCACTAAGATTTCAGCTTTTAAATAAGTTCCAGTTGTTAAAATAACAGTCTTTCCATTATATTGATGTCCATCATCTAAAATAACACCTTTCACAACATAATCTTCAATGATTAAATCTTCAACCATTCCTTCCACAATATCCAAGTTTTCTTGTTGCTTTAATACTTCTTGCATATATCTTGGATAAGCTTTTTTATCCGCTTGTGCTCTTAAAGATTGAACTCCTGGTCCTTTTGCCGTATTTAACATTTTCATTTGTAAGTAAGTTGCATCAGCTGTTTTCCCCATTTGTCCACCTAATGCATCTATTTCTCTCACAATAATCCCTTTAGCTGGTCCACCAATAGAAGTATTGCAAGGAAGAGATCCTACATTATCAAAATGGGAAGTGACTAACAAAGTTTTTTTACCAATTCTTGCTGGAGCCAAACACGCTTCTATACCCGCATGTCCTCCACCTACAACGATTACATCATACATTCAACATCACACTCCTCAATTGCAAATAACTATATCATAATTTTCATATATTATCAATTTTTCATGCCTTTAAATCTTTATAATATGTTATAATTTCTATAAGAGGTAAGATTTATGAACCCTAAAGATATATTAAAAAAGTATTATCATTTTGCGGTCGTTGGTGTTTCACAAAACAAAGAAAAATACGGTTATAAAATTTACGCCCGTTTAAAAGATAGAGGTTATGATGTTTATGGAGTTTCTCCGCTTTATAGTTCTATTGATAATGACAAGTTATACCCTTGTTTAGAAAGTATTCCTTCACCACTTGATTGTGTTGTTTTTGTATGTGCTAAGGAACATGTTTATCATTATATTGATGAAATGAGTGGAATTGGTATTCGTTATGCTTGGTTACAACCTCATACCTATGATGATGAATTATTAGAATATATTAGAGAGCAAGGCATCACTCCTATTCTTGCTTGTGTTTTAGTTGAAACTTCTTAACAGAAGTTTTTTAATTATATTATAACGATAAAAAGGAGGCTTCTTTATGAAATTATATATCTCTCGTTTTTTCTTGTTTTATGCTATACCTGCATTTCTCGTGTCCATACTTTCTATCATTGTTACTATCTTTACTGCCGGAATGACATTTGCGCCTTTGACATTTTTAATTATTCCACTCTATTATTATTTACTACGTACAAAAATAAATAGACAAACATTTCATATTATCCTTTGGTTAAATATCATCACATATACTTTATTACTTATTTGTATAATTATTTCTAATGGTTATTTATCTAGTCCTATTTGGAATGTCTTTGCTGTAAGTCAGTTTTTATATATTCCATCATTATTTTTTACTATTATGACAGGAGAATATTTATCTTGGATAGTTTTGTTATTATTGTGTTATATAAGTGAGTTAGCGATTTGTTATTTTATTATGAAACCTAAATATGAGTTGAAAAACATTATCATTGTTGTGTTATGTATTGTTTTATCACTTGGAATCGATGTTTTCCTTTTCTTCAATAGTCCTGCTCAAAAATACCAAGCTCATGGTTTTGAATATATGCAAGGTTTCTCTAGTACAGACTTAGAACCTTTTTATCCTTATACAGAAAATAATAAACTTGTTCAATTAAATGAACCAAGTACACTCACTATTGAAAATCCAGATGATATGCCTATTTTAGATGGGGCCGAAGCCTGTTACCCCGTATATGCTGCTATAGCAAATACTGTTTATAAAGATATCGATCAAATTGAAAAGAAACATTTTGAAACAACACAAAGTCTAAATGGAAAGATTGTAACATTCTATAATACTGCTGTTGGTTATGAACGTTTATTTAATCGAGAAGTTGATATGTTCTTTGGAGCAAAACCTTCTCCCTCTCAACAAGAACTTGCTAAAGAGATGAATGTTCAATTAGAGTATACACCTATTGGTAAAGAAGCCTTTGTTTTCTTTGTCAATAAAGATAATCCTATTGATAATATTTCTAGTGAAGATTTAAGAAAAATATATCATGGTGATATCACAAATTGGAAAGATATCGGTGGAACAGATGAAGACATTATTGCTTTTCAAAGACCTGAAAGATCTGGTAGTCAATCTATGATGCTTCATTTTATGAGGGATGTATCTTTAAAAGAACCTTTGACTTATGAAATGATTACTGGTATGGGTGGTATTATCCAAGAAGTTGCTGAATATCATAACGAAGATGGAGCTTTAGGTTATACGTTTAAATATTTCTTAGAAGGTTTAAATCAAGAAGAAAATGTTAAAATTCTATCTATTGATGGTGTCTACCCAACTAATAAGAATATTAAAAATGGTGATTACCCTCTTTCAACTTATTTATATTGTGTTACACATAAAAATGGAGAAAAAGAAAACATTAAGAAATTATTAGATTATCTTCTATCTCCTCAAGGTCAATACATTATTGAACAAACTGGATATTGTGGATTAAAGTAAAAGATAGCCCTCGCTATCTTTTTTCAAACTCTGTCTATATAAAAAAAAGAGATAACTCATTGTTATCTCCAAAAATACGCTCTACCACTACCAATCGACACAATCTCAAATTTTGTATTATGAGATGTTCCACCACTAAAATATTTCTTTCCAGAGCCTTCACTACCTTTGAAAATATCAATCTTATTTCCTTTGATAGCTCCATCTCTATCCACAACAATTCCATAAATTGTAGATTCTGTATTTAAATTATGATTATAAATTTTAATCACTGTTCCAAATGGAATAGAACGGTCTGCAGCTAAGC
>CALDMQ010000153.1 GCA_937917505.1 uncultured Erysipelotrichaceae bacterium
TGATTTAGCTGAGGAAATTGAAGAATTAGAAGATAATGAGTTAGAGTATTTATGTAGTCATATTGATGATGAGAAATTGGCTGAAATCTTAGAAGAATCTGAGGAAGAACTCCAAACTGATATTATTGATTATTTGGATAATAAACGTGTGTTATCTTTATTTAGTTATATGTCTAAAGATAATATTGTAGATATTTTAGGGGATTTACCGATTGGTAAGAGAAAGAATTTAATTAATCTTAGCTGGTGGGTTAATGACAACTGAATATATTGCTTTAGATGAAAACTTAACTTTGATTAATGCTCTGATTAAAATCAAAGAAATTGCTCCTAAAACAGAAGTCATTGATACAATCTTTGTTTTAAATAATAAAAAGCAATTAATTGGTACAGCCGATTTGCGTGATATTTTATCATCTCATGAAGAATTAAAACTCTCTGATATTATGGATGACCATGTCATTTCTGTATCACCTGAAACCGACCAAGAAGAAGTTGCTTTAACAGTATCAAAGTACGACTTAACAACAATCCCTGTTGTGAATAAAAATCACAGAATACTTGGAATTATTACAGTTGATGATATCATCGACGTTATCCAAGAAGAACATACTGAAGATATGTTACAAATGCATGGTGTTAATAAAGAAGAATCTTTAGATTCAACATTATGGGAATCTATTCAAATGCGTTTACCTTGGTTAGTTGTTAATCTGGCCACTGCTTTTTTAGCATCATTTGTCATTAAATTTTTTGAAGGAACTATTGAACAAATTGTAGCTTTATCAGCAACTATGACCATTGTGACAGGTATGGGTGGTAATGCTGGAAATCAAACACTTTCTATCTTAATTCGTAGTATTGCCTTAGGTGAAGTTCATTTTAAAGATTGTTTTCCTGCCTTAAAAAAAGAACTTTGCGTTGGTATTGTGAATGGTTTGATTGTCGGTCTAATTACAGCTATTATTGTCTATTTTTTATATGGAAATATATATTTAGGTTTGATTATATGGGTTGCGATGGTTGGTAATTTTATTGTGTCAGGTTTCTTTGGATTATTGATTCCTATTATATTAAAAGCTTTACATCTTGATCCAGCCTTAGCTTCTTCTATCTTTCTCACAACCGCCACTGATATTCTAGGATTCTTTATCTTTTTATCACTAGCAAATTTATTTTTACCATTTCTTTCATAAACTAGCTTCGGCTAGTTTTTTATCCATTAAAAAACATGGCCTTTAGCCATGCTTATTCATAATCACAAGTATATCCTCGCAAATCTAATTCTAGTTTTTCAACTTTCCAATCTTTTAATAAATCACCCAGTTCTTCTTTCATACGAACAACACCTTTTTCATCTTCAGCCTTAATCACTGCCATAATTGTAGGTCCTGCCCCTGATAAGTAAGCCCCTAACACACGTTCATCCTTTTCTAAAGTAAGCATAATTTCATCAAACCCTTGAATCAAAGTTCCACGATAAGGTTGGTGCAAACGGTCTTTAAAACCAAGTTTTAACCCTTCATCATAACCATTGATCAAAGAAGCAACCATCAATGCCAAATGAGAAACATTCACAATTGCATCAGCTCTTGGTAATTCTTGAGGTAAAACTGCACGTGATTTTTCTGTAGATAATGTAAATGGTGGTATAAATGCTACAAAACGATAATCATGTTTCACCGGGATATTAAGTGTTGTCACTGTATCACTCATAACAGAAACAGTTAATCCTCCAAATATTGCAGGCGCAACGTTATCTGGATGCCCTTCTATTTCAGTCGCAAGTTCTAACACTTTTTGACGTTCATTTCCTTGATCTTTGAAAGCAAATGCCCCAACAAAACCAGCCACAATACAAGTTGAACTACTCCCTAGCCCTCTTGTATAAGGTACATCTCCACTACATTCTATTCTTAAACCACAAAACTCTAAACCACAAGCTTTTGCCCCTTTTACAAAAGCTTGATAAGTTAAATTATCTTCATTACAAAACTGTTCAGGACAACCTGTAATCTCCAATCCGCTTTCTAATAACTCAAAAACAAATGTATTATATAAAGTGACCGCAAGTCCGGCAACGTCGAATCCTGGCCCTAAGTTCGCACTTGTTGCTGGTACTTTTACTTTAACTTTCATAATCTATTCTCCTTTAATATCATTGGCTATAAAGTCAATGATATTCTCTTTTTCAATGACACCTGTATGCAAAATTTCTCTTTCTTGAATATTAATAAGAGGTTTTGAAACAGGCATGTTTGTATACTTTTCAATTTTTTCAATTGCTGTATAATCATCACATATTTCATTTGTAAGAGCTTGATAAACAGATTGTGGGAATTTATAAGGAGAAGCAGTTGAAAGGAGAATTGTTTTTGTATCATCATTTGATTCTTCTTTATATCGTCTATACACTCCATAACCAATCGCTGTATGTGTATCTAATAAATAACCTGTATGATGAAAACAAAACTTAATTTCATTTAAAACTTCATCTTCATTTAAGTAACCTGCTTTAAATTCTTTTTGAAGCTTATCAAGTACATCTTGATCAACTTCATAGACCCCCTCTTGATTTAAACATTCCATATACTTTTTCACAAGTTTACTATCTTGGCAAAAGAAATAAACCAATCTTTCTAAATTACTTGATACAAGGATATCCATTGCAGGAGCATTTGTTTTATAAAATTCTCTATTTGCATCATATTTTCCTGTACGAAAGAAATCAGTTAAAATATTATTTTTATTAGATGCAACGATAAATTGTTTCACCGGTAATCCCATTGATTTAGCGATGTATCCTGCTAAACAATTTCCAAAGTTTCCACTTGGAATTGTGAAATTGACTTCTTCACCCAATGTGATTTCTTTTTGATTCACTAAAGTCATATAACTATAAAAATAATAAACAATTTGAGGAATTAATCTCCCAATATTGATAGAGTTCGCTGATGAAAGAAAGACATGATTTTCATCACATAATTGCTTTAAAGTTTCAGATTGAAAAGCTTTTTTTACAGCTGTTTGGGCATCATCAAAGTTTCCTTGAATTGCAGTGACTTTAACATTCTTTCCAGTTTGTGTAATCATTTGTTGCTTTTGAATAGGAGAAACACCATCTACAGGATAAAACACTTGAATACGTGTTCCCTCTACATCTTTAAATCCTTCTAAAGCTGCTTTTCCTGTATCACCAGAAGTCGCTGCCAAAATCAAAACTTCTCTATCTTCTCCTTTTTTCTTTAAAGAGTAAGTCATAAAATGTGGCAATAATGATAATGCCATATCCTTAAATGCAGCAGTAGGTCCTTGAAATAACTCTGCAATATATACATTTCCTGCTTTTTTTACAGGTACAACCTCACAAGGAAATAATCCTGTTCCATAAGCTTGACGGCATAATTCACGCATATCTTCTTTATCTTTATTATCTAAAAATGAAGAAATAATTTCGGTTGCCATATCTACATAATCCAAATATTGTAATGCTTTTAAATCTTTCTTTTCTAATTCAAAATTAGGAACTAACAAACCTCCATCTTTACCAATTCCTTGTAAAATTGCTTCATAAAAATTCAAAGGTTCTTGATTTCCTCTTGTACTCACATACTTCTTTTCTCCCATAACTTTCCCTCCCAGCTTTTGTTAGAATTATTGTATAAAATTTCCGTATATGAGTCAATCCATTCACTATCCATTCTAAACAAAAAGACTAGTCATATAGACTAATCTTCTTATCGTTGATAACTAATCTAAATCAGTTCCATGAGATTGAATACATTTTTGATACCAATAAAACGAATCTTTTTTCAAACGCTTCATAGAACCTGTTCCATCATCATGTTTATCTACATAAATAAAACCATAACGTTTTCTCATTTCTCCAGTTCCTGCACTAACTAAATCAATACAACCCCATGTTGTATAAGCAATTAAATCAACACCATTATCAATAGCTTTTGCCATAGCTTGAATATGTTGTCTATGATAATCTATTCTATATGGATCATGTATACTTCCATCCTCTTCAACAGTATCATAAGCACCTAATCCATTTTCTACAACCATTAAAGGTCTTTCATAACGATCATAAATCATTTCTAAATAATATTGTAAACCATCTGGATCCAATGCCCAACCCCAATCAGAATATGTTAAATATTCATTACGAACACCAAAAGACATATTTCCACCAACAACATCATCATTATGATGAGTTGTGACAGCTTGTGACATATAATATGAGAATGTATAGATATCAACTGTACCTTCTTTTAAATCCTTTAAATCTTGTTCTGTAATATCTAACTGAACATGATGTTCATCCCATAAACGTTTTGCATAAGTAGGATATTTTCCAAAACATTGAACATCTCCACAATAGAATATTCCTTTTTCCCACTTACTACGATTAAATAAAATATCTTTTGGATCACATGTACTTGGATAATATGTAATACCACAAATCATACAACCCATTTTATTTTCTGGATCTATTTCATGTCCAATTTTAACTGCTCTTGCACTTGCAACAAATTGATAATGAAGATGTTGATAAGCCTGTTGATAAATATCATCATTCGCATCATCTGGTAAAAAATTCACTGTATTATTAATTTCATTAAATGTTAACCAATATTTGACTAATCCTTTATATTCTTTAAAAATAGTACGTACATACTTTTCATATAAATCAATATAACGACGATCTAACCAATCTCCATATTTTTCTTCTAATGCTAGTGGTGTATCAAAATGCCAAATAGATACAAGTGGTTCAATACCTGCATTTCTAAGTTCTATAAAAACATCACGATAAAAATCTAATCCTTCTTGATTAGGTTGTTCTTCTTCACCAGTAGGGAAAATTCTTGACCAAGAAATAGATAATCTAAACATTTTAAATCCCATTTCTTTAAATAAAGCAATATCTTCTTTATAATGATGATAAAAATCTATTCCATTATGATTTGGATAAAGTTCATCATCAAAAACTGCAAAATGTGCTCCCTCAGGTAATTGAAAACCACGACTTGATGCTTTTTGTTTTTGTCCATCTTTATCAATATAAGTAACCATACGAGGCGTATTCACTGTACCACCAGTTGTCACATCAGTTCGAGCCATTCCTCGTCCGCCTACATTCCAAGCACCTTCAGCCTGGTTCGCTGCAATAGCTCCTCCCCAATAAAAATCTTCTTTAAAACTCATACGTATTTCCTCCTTTATATATTCATTCTACTCTTTTTGTTTTTTATATTCAAATACCTTATGTTAATAATCAATTATTCATACTTTGAATTGAAAATATGTTTATACTATAATATCCCTAACAATATCGAGAGGAGATGTCATATGAGTAAGATTATTGTTCCTGAAGGTTATGTTCCTCATTTAAGTTTAATTGAAACTGAAGTTGCAATTAAGATGATTAAAGATACTTTTGAAAGAAGACTTGCAGAGCAATTACGTTTAACTCGTGTATCTGCACCGTTATTCTTATTAAAAAACACAGGTCTTAATGATAATTTAAGTGGTATTGAAAAACCTGTTTCTTTTACATCATTTGAATTAAATCATGATGATGAAATTGAAATTATACATTCACTTGCCAAATGGAAAAGAGATGCTTTACATCGTTATCACTTTGAACAACATACTGGTCTTTATACAGACATGAATGCCATTAGAAAAGATGAAGAATTAGATAATATTCATTCTATGTATGTAGATCAATGGGATTGGGAAATGATTATCTCTCCTCAAGATCGTACTTTAGATTACTTCAAAGCAACAGTCATGAAAATTTACCGTGCATTGTTAGATGTTGAATTTCAAATGATTAGACATTATCCTCAATTAAGTGAATCTATTTTACCTGAAGATATTTTCTTTATTACAACACAAGAATTAGAAGACTTATACCCTGCACTTACTCCAAAACAAAGAGAAAGAGAAATTACACGTGCTAAAAAAGCAGTATGTATTTTACAGATTGGTAATATTCTTAAATCTGGTGTAAAGCATGATGGTAGAGCACCAGATTATGATGATTGGACATTAAATGGAGATATTCTTGTATATAATACGCAATTAGATGATGCTTTAGAAATCTCAAGTATGGGAATTCGTGTCGATGCTTCTTCACTTCAAGAACAACTAAAAAAAGCTAATGCGACTGATCGTTTATCTTTACCTTATCACCAAAATATCATTAATAATGTTTTACCTTTAAGTATTGGTGGTGGAATTGGACAAAGTCGTT
>CALDMQ010000154.1 GCA_937917505.1 uncultured Erysipelotrichaceae bacterium
AATAAAACAACAATCATCAACATCACTTCCAGCACCTTTCCAAACTTCAGCCAAAGCCGCACAGTTAGCATCATTTTCCATTTCTACAGGCACTTTCAATATCTTTTCTAAGTCATCTTTAATACAAGGTCCATGTATATAATCAATCGCACTTGATCCTCCAATAATTCCTGCGTCACTATCGACAGCTCCAGGCATACTTAAAGCTAGCCCTTGCAAATCATAATTTTGATATCCTTCAAAACATTCTTGAATTGTTTTGTACATATCTTCTAAAGTTGATGGTGTCTTTATTGATTCTTGTTCTAAAATATTAGCCTCTTCGTTCACAACCGCACATTTCATTGCAGTTCCACCAATATCCATACATAAATAATTTTTCATTATTTCACTCCTTTTTTCCTATTATAAAAAATCCTATTCGTTTTCACAATAGGATTTCTCATGTTCTTCTAAAATATTTATAATTTTTTTTACAACATCATTGACTGTCGATGTATTCTCCACACGATAATCACATGCTTTTAAATACTGTTCATGTCTTTGATTATATAGTTCATAAAGTGCCAATACTCCATCTTTTAAAAGCGGACGTGAACTTGCATCGATATCTTGTAAAATTTGTTCAACAGGTCGATCCAAATAAATAACAATGCCATTTTTTTGAAGACATTCAATATTTTGAGAATTTTTAATCACACCACCACCCGTTGAAATTACAAAATTATCCCACTTACCAATAAGACGACAACACTCATGCTCTCTTTTTCTAAAATAATCTTCAGAAATTTCAAACATCTCAGGAATTGTCATATCATACTTATTCACTAAATAATCATCAATATCAACCACTGGTTTATTTAATTCTTCACCAAGAATATGAGCTATAGTTGTTTTTCCACAACCCATCATACCAATCAATACAATATTATTCTTTCTTTTCATAATTTCCAAGTACCCTCAACATCTTTGTATATGCTTTCATCTCTTCTAAAGCTTGAATAATATTTTGATCTTGTAAATTTCCCTCAAAATCCACATAAAAATAATATTGCCAAGGTGTTTCTTTTAAAGGACGAGATTCAATACGTAGCATATTGATTTGATGGCTGTTGATGATTTGAATAATTTGACACAAAGTCCCCACTTCGTGTGTCAACACAAACATAACACTAATACAAGTTGATGATGGTGTATATTCTAATTCTTTAGAAAAAACAATAAATCTTGTTGTATTATTTTTTAAATCATTAACATGATCTTGTAAAACTTCTAAACCATAAACCTTAGCTGCTTCTTTAGAAGCAATCGCACCAAAGTGAATATTACCTTGAGTTGCTACATATTGAGCAGCTAATGCAGTATTAGCAAAGACTTCACTTTTCATATGCGAATTTTCTCTTAAAAACTGAGAAGATTGTAATAATCCTTGAGGATGTGAATAAACATGTGTGATATCTTCTTTACAACTTCCTTTAATGCCTAACAAATGTTGAGAAATGGATAAACTTTGTTCTCCTACAATATAAAACTGATAATCTCTCATAGCATCATAATTATCAAAAATAGCACCTGTCGATGAATTTTCAAGTGGAACAATCCCATAATCAATCTCATTATTTTTTAATGCTTCAAAAACATTATGAAATTGCTCATAATTTTTCTTTTTAACACCCTTACCAAAAAATGATTCTAAAGCCTGACAAGAAAATGAACCAGAAACCCCTGGATATCCTACCACAATATTTTGATAATGTGGTTCTTTCATTTTATAAATATTTCCAAACGGTAAAAAAGATGCTTGATAACTTTTAGAAATATTCATCATATCTCTGACAAATAATCGGGCATATCGTTTTAATTGCTTTTCTTGAATACGATTCACATTTTTTATAATGACTTCTTTTTCTCTTTCTGATTGAAAAATAGGCAAATCATGTTGCATTTTATATTTCACAACATCTTCACAAACTTTCATTCTTTTTTCAAATAACGCAATCAATTGTTCATCAATACTATCAATCTCTTGGCGACATTGTTTTAAATCTTTCATAATTGATTCATCATGTCAAGTATTGCAAGAGCTGCCATAGATTCAACCACCACAACTGCTCTAGGAACAATACATGGATCATGCCTTCCTTGAATTGAGATTTCTGTATTTTCATGTGTTTTAACATTAATTGTCTCTTGCGATTTTGAAATAGATGGTGTAGGTTTGATTCCTACTCGAAAGAGAATAGGCATACCATTACTGATGCCACCAGTTATACCACCATTATGATTTGTTTTAGTTTTGACTTGTCCTTGTTCATAATAATAAGCATCATTTGCTTCGCTTCCTAAAAGTAAAGTAATATCATCGTCTTCTCCAAAAGATATACTCTTTACAGCTGGAATACTAAATAAAAGAGAAGAAAGATGTGATTCCATAGAATCAAAGAATGGATTTCCTATTCCTGCTGGAACATGAGTGATAACACATTCAATATTTCCTCCTACAGAATCTTGATTCAATCTTGCTTGATCGATTCTTTCTTGCATTAAAACTGCCTTATTTTTATCTAAAGTAGGAAAACTTTTCTTTGATAATACATC
>CALDMQ010000155.1 GCA_937917505.1 uncultured Erysipelotrichaceae bacterium
TTTCTTTCAAGCAACTTGTCATCTTGATAAACACAACAAAAGAATTACTCAAGATGTGATTTCAATATTCTCCATTGAAAAATTGAAACTCTCAAGTCCAAAACATATCTTTATTCTAGGAATGAACGAAACAGTTCTCCCTCATTTCTATAAAGATTCTTCTTTACTTTTAAACGAAGATATAGAATTACTCAGAAAACAAAATATTTCTACACCATTAAATACACTTGAACAACTAGCAGTGCATCATAATGATATATTCAAAGCACTCCAACAACCTTATCATACAATCACATTCTCATATCCAACATCTTCACTTTCAGGAGAAGTCCGTTTACCATCATCACTTTATAAACAACTAGAAACACTCTATCAATTACAACCTTTAAAACCTTTAGATTATTTAAGTTTAGAAGATTATTATTTAAGTGGAGGCATGATTGATGATAAAAACACACTCAATCAACATATCCACGATTACATTGAAAGTCAAAATCAACCACAACCTATTCACCCTGATGTCATTGAACAACTCTATAGTGATACGATGTCTGTAAGTCAAATTGAAACCTATAACAAATGTCCATTTTTATACTTTATTCAATATGGCTTAGGTGTTTATCCAGTCGCAGAAGATAAGCTTTTACCTAATGAACTTGGAAGTTTAGTTCACTATGTCTTAGCTGAAAATATTAACAAAGATAAGAATATTGAAGCACTTGTTAGAGATTATATTCAAGAACATGAACAGTTATCTCAGAAAATACAATCATCTGCTTTAAATCAATATTTTATTGAACAGTTAATTAAAGATTTAGATATGACAATAGATGTTGTTAATATGTATTTAAACACATCACAATTTGAATATTCAAAATATTAAGTTTAAAGGATTCGTAGATCGTATCGATACTTATCAAAATTACTTATCTATTATTGATTATAAATCTTCTGCCAAAGATATTGATTTAAACTTAGCTATGCAAGGATTTAACATTCAAATGTTGCTATATTTAAAAATGGCCACAAAACATTATCAAAAAGATCCAAGTGCTGTTTTATATTTTAATACTAAAAAAAGAATTTTATCTGTTGATCAAGCATTAAAAGAAGAACTTGATGAAAGTGATATTTTATCTCTTTATAGATATGGGGGATATGTTATTGATGATGATCATGAAGTTATTCATGCGATTGATCCAACTATAGATAAGAAATCCCATATTATTCATGTCAATTATGTCAAATCAAAAGATGAATATAAGGGTAAAATTTTAACAACACCACAACTCAATAATCTCTATGAAGAAATAGAAAATCATATCCAAGACTTATACCAGCATATGTGTCAAGGGGATATTGGTATCACACCTAAAGGAAGCGATCAAAGTGCCACACACACTTTAGTTAATCCTTGTCATTTTTGTCCAAATAAGAGTATTTGTCATTTTGATGTTTTCTATAATGATTATAAAATGGTTGAATTTTACGATATTGATGAAAAGTTAGGAGGGAAAGAAGATGCCATTTAATGAGGGACAATTAAAAGCCATACAACAAAGACATTCTTCTATCCTTGTTAGCGCACCAGCCGGAAGTGGAAAGACAAAGATATTAGTTAGTCGTATTATTGAATTACTAAAAGAAGGATATAACATCAATGATTTCCTTGTTTTAACATTTACTGAAGCTGCTGGTAATGAAATGAAACAACGTTTAACTGAAGAATTAAGTGAACTTGTTTCTAGTAATATTGATGAAACACTTCGCATTCATTTTCAAAAACAAATTCAAGATTTACCTAATGCTTATATCACAAATTTCCATGGTTTTTGTAACTCATTGCTTATGAAATATGGCTACATGGTCAATGTCATGCCAGGTTTTACCATTAACAGTGATCCAACATTAATCAAAAAAGAAGTTTTAGAAGAATGTCTCCAACAATGGATTCAAGATGAAAAGATTAAAGAATTCTTATCATTATATTTCCCAGGAAATTCTTTAGAAGGTTTTCAAAATATTCTTTTAAGCATCGATAACCTTTCTCATTCTATAGATCATTTCTATGATTTTATTGAGGATATACATAAAAACAATTATCAAGCTTTATCTTCATTAGAAGAGTGGTCTTTGTTTCCATATTTAAAATCTATTTTCTATAATGAAACCCTTTTAGCTTTAAATAAATTGGTTGAATTAAAATGTTATTGCGAAACTCACGATTTAAGTGATTTCTATAGTAGACCTGATGAACAAACCGAAAAGAATCAAACACTCGCAGTTCCTTATGAAGCATATTTTGATTATCTCGAAGAAAGACGTAAAGCATTAAATTCACCTTTGACATATGATACACTCTCCTCACTCATCAAAACACCTATTCCTAAAGCGTATAATATGGTTTGGAAAGAAGTAGATCCTGAAATTAAAAAGACTTTCACGAAAATGAAAGCTGATATTATGTCATCGTTTAATAAAGCTGTAAAATCCTATTTCCCAGATAATCAAGATGATTTTATGCAAAAAATGTCTACAAGTTATCAAGCTATTGATTTAATGTTATCAAAGGGAAATTTGTTATATCAATTCCAACAGGCTTATCAATTACGTAAAAAAGAATTAAATCAATTAGATTTTGCTGATCTTGAACAATATGCCCATCAATTATTAAGCCCACAATATGGTATCGTTAGCCATTTATATGATTCCTTAAAAGAAATCATGGTTGATGAATATCAAGACACGAATCAAATTCAAGAATCTCTTTTATTAAAAATAGCAAATCATCAAGAACCACATATTCCATTATTTATGGTTGGAGATATGAAACAATCTATTTATCGTTTTAGACAAGCAGATCCACAAATCTTCTCTGATAAATACAATCAATTTTCTTTATCTGATGAAGAATGTCATAAGACACAAACAAGACGTATTGATTTAGTTTTTAACTATCGTTCTTCTAAAATAGTCTTAGATTCTATTAACTATATCTTTAATCAAATTATGGATAAAGATATTGGTGGATTGGAATATTATTTAGATGATAGTGCAAGACTTAATTACGACTATCAAGGGAAAGAAAATGGACACGAAAAAGAAGCAAGAGAACGTTTTTTTAATGATACACATTTAAAAACAGAAGTTCTTATTGATATTTATAATCCCTCTTCTTCTTTAGATAAGGAACAATATGAAGCACATATGGTTGCACAAAAGATTATTGATTTAAAGAAAAACTTTAAGTTAAAAGGAAAACATATTCAATATAAAGATATTGTTGTATTGATGCGTTCTACACCATCATTTTTAACCTTTAAGAAAGTTTTTGATTTATACAATATACCGAATCACATAGTTTTATCACAAGGTTTAATGAGTTCTTTAGAAGTGATAGATATGGTCACATTCTTAAAAGCTCTAATAAATCCATATGATGATGTAGCTATGTTAAGTCTTTTAAGACAACCTTATACTTTCTCTCATATTGATTTAGAAACTATTGCAATGTTACGTATCAATCATAAAGATATATCACTTTATGATACTTTAAAACTTTCTCAAGATGAAAAGATAAACAACTTCCTAACTGTTTATGATAATTTAAGAACATTATCTTCTCAATGTTCACCTTATGAATTATTA
>CALDMQ010000156.1 GCA_937917505.1 uncultured Erysipelotrichaceae bacterium
GTCGTCAAGATGCAATCGGTACACCATATTGTATTACTGTTGATTTTGACAGTGAAAATGATGAATCAGTAACACTAAGAAATCGTGATACAATGGAACAAGTTCGTTTACCAATTAGTGAATTAAGTGAATATATAAGAACAAGAATTCAATTTTAATGTCAAGGAGGTCACATATGCCAAGACTATCACAGGAAAAATTAAACGAGATTAGACAAAGCGTTGATATAGTGGATGTGATAGGGCAATATTTACCTTTGGAGAAAAAAGGAAGAAATTATGTGACCGTTTGTCCTTTTCATGATGATACTCACCCATCTATGTCTGTTTCACCAGACAAACAGATTTTTATGTGTTTTGTATGTCATACGGGAGGAAATGTTTTTACATTCTTACAGGAGTATCTAAAGATATCATACATCGAAGCTGTTAAAAAAGTTGCCGAAATGGGTCGTGTAGATTTAAGTGAATATCATTTAGATTATGAGAAAAAAACTGTAAAAAAAGAACATGTTGCGCTCTATGAAATGCATAGTGAAGCACAAAAGATTTATAGTTATTATTTGAATACAAAATTAGGTTTAGAAGCTAAAACTTATTTAATAAAACGTCATTTTAGTGAAGAATTAATTAAAGAGTTTCAAATTGGATATGCACCTATTGATTCGGTTTTATATAAAGCTTTTCAAAAACTTGGATATCAAGATATTGATATGGTTAAATCTGGACTTGTGATTGAATCTAC
This sequence comes from uncultured Erysipelotrichaceae bacterium, assembly GCA_937917505.1. Lineage (GTDB taxonomy): Bacteria > Bacillota_I > Bacilli_A > Erysipelotrichales > Coprobacillaceae > CALDMQ01. The sequence continues at coordinate 745 of CALDMQ010000156.1, forward strand.
GAAGCATTTTGATCGCTTTCATGATCGTATTATGTTTCCATTACATAATCAACAAGGTGAAGTTGTTGGGTTTAGTGGACGTATTTATAAACCAACGCAACATGATAGTAAGTATATGAATTCACCTGAATCAGATATTTTTATTAAGGGTGATACTTTATATCATTATCATAAAGCAAGAGAAGCAAGTAAAAAAGCTGGTTTTGTTTATTTGTTAGAAGGGTTTATGGACGTTATTGCGATGTATAAAGCAGGTATTGAAAATACCGTAGCGATTATGGGTACTGCTTTAACAAATCATCAAATCCAAGCATTAAAGAGATTAACAAATACTGTATATTTATGTCTTGATGGTGACCAAGCTGGTCAAGCTGCGATGAGTAAGGCATCACGTCAATTAGAAGATGCAGGAATGAAGGTGAAAATTATTATTTTGCCTGATGGTAAAGATCCTGATGAAATCTATGAAACTGATGGTGCCAATGGTCTTATTGAGATTTTGAAAAAAACATTAAAGCCTATTGAATTTCAAATGAATTTTGAATATCTACTTATCGATTCTCAAAATTATGATGATCGTAAACAGTATTTAGAAAAGATGTGTCAAGCGATTAGTCATTTAAAAGATGAGATAGATAGAGATTATTATATAGATGTTTTATCTAAGAAATCAGGTTTTTCATATGCTATTATTCAACAACATATTGCTGGTATGAAAACAGTAGAAAAAGAGAAGCCTGTTTATCAAGAAGTAAAAAAAGTGTCAAAGCTTGTAAACAAATATTTAAAAGCTGAACATGATTTGTTGTTTTATATGTTGAATGATAAATCAGTGGCTATGAAATATGAAGCGAAGGCAGGATTTATGTATAATGATCAATATCGTGTGATTGCTTCATATATTATTGATTATTATCGTCAACATT
>CALDMQ010000157.1 GCA_937917505.1 uncultured Erysipelotrichaceae bacterium
GATTATATTTTGCATTACGATCACTACGTGATAAAGATCCAGTCTTAATTTGTCCAGCATTCGTTGCTACTGCTATATCAGCAATCGTTGTATCTTCACTTTCTCCTGAACGATGCGAAATAACTGTTGTATAATGAGCTTTATGTGCCAATTCAATTGCATCTAGTGTTTCTGTTAATGTCCCAATTTGATTCACTTTAATCAAAATTGAATTGGCGACATTTTTTTCTATACCCTCTTTTAAACGTTTGGTATTTGTCACAAACAAATCATCACCAACAAGCTGTACTTTCTTTCCTAATTTTTCAGTCAAATAAATCCATCCTGCTTCATCATCTTGATCCAAGCCATCTTCAATAGAAACAATTGGATAACGCTGACATAGACTTTCATAAAAATCAACCAATTCCTTTGATGTATAATTCTTACCTTCACCTTTCAATGTATAAACACCATCTTGATAAAACTCACTACTTGCAACATCCATAGCTAACACTATATCTTTTCCTGCTTCATATCCCGCTTTTTCAATTGCTTCGATAATCACTTCAAATGCTTCTTCATGAGAAGATAAATTTGGTGCAAATCCACCTTCATCACCAACCGCAGTATTTAACCCTTTGGCTTTTAAAACATTTCTTAAAGCATGGAAAACTTCCACACTCATACGTAACGCTTCGTGAAAAGTCTTCGCACGAATAGGCATAATCATAAATTCTTGAAAGTCAAGATTATTATCAGCATGCACACCACCATTAATAATATTCATCATCGGTGTAGGTATAACATGTGCATTTATTCCACCAATATAACGATACAAAGGTAAATTTAAGCTATTTGCTGCGCATTTTGCTACCGCTAAAGAAACACCCAAAATAGCATTTGCACCTAGTTTTTCTTTATTCTTTGTACCGTCTAATGTTATCATTGCATGATCAATACCTCTTTGATCATAGATAGACATACCCACCACTTTATCGGCTATCTTTTTATTCACATTTTTAACAGCTTTTAAAACACCTTTCCCTAAATATCTTTTTGTATCTTGATCTCTTAATTCCAACGCTTCATAAATTCCCGTAGAAGCACCACTAGGCACAATCGCACTACCAAATGCACCTTTTTCACTCACAACTTCCACTTCAATCGTTGGATTTCCTCTTGAATCTAATACTTCTCTTGCATAAACACTCTTAATCTTATCCATATTTCTTATCCTTTCATTATCATATAATGTTAGTATTGGTCATAAACAACGAAGTATACAAAAAGGCTAACTTTTATTAGCCTTTGGTAGTTCAATTGGTCGTCTTTTTTTATGAGCATGTTTTTCAAATTCCAACGCTTCTTGATTCATACTCATTAATTCTTTTAATGCATATGTATAACATTGCATTGTTTGGCTTTCTATATCATAACAATAAACACAATCTACACAATTAAAAAAGAGATATTGATAAAAACATGTTTGAAATTGATAATTTTTTAAATAATCAATCAATTCATCTTCTTTGAGATTTATACAATGTGTGAATATATATAAACCATTCTTTTGAAAACTTTGATAATGTTTTGCTTTATTTTCTTTCCTTATAATCGCATCATCTATTTTTCCAAAAACAAATTCCATATCATCACTACTATGATTAAAAGGATTCATATTAAACATTGTATATAAAGGTTTTTTCATATCTGCAACAGCTTCTTCAGGTGTTAAAGCCTGAGTCACCTCTATTCCCCATGTATCATCAATACATATATCAGGTCGATCTGATTGTTCAACATCTTCTCTTGTCATTGAAAGTATTTTTAACAAACTTAATGATGCATATCTTTCAAAATAATTTTTACTATAACTTTGTTTCATATATTCACCACATTTCTTATCTACATTATATCATTGAAAAACGACCATTGCATTAAAAATCACTACTCATCTCCAATATGCAGCACTCCCTTTTTAAATATAAACATTTCTATTTCATCACAATGGAAAAAGGCACAAGATTGATATAGTCTTGCACCTTTTCTTTTAGTCATTTTCAATATGCAATAAACTTCCTTTTTTACCTTTCTCTACAATAATCTGTGTAGAGATTCTTTCTTTTAATTCATGCACATGAGAAATAATACCAATAACCTTATTATCATTTTTAAGATCTAACAAAACATTTAAAGCTTGGTCTAAAGATTCATTATCTAACGAACCAAATCCTTCATCAATAAATAAAGTATTCAATTCAATACCCCCCGCATAACTTTGAATCATCGCAGATAAACCTAATGCTAAAGATAGCGCCGCTTTAAAAGACTCTCCGCCAGATAAAGATTGAACATCTCTTAAAACACCAGTTTCATAATCCATAACACTTAAATCCAAACCTTGTTGCCTTGAACCTTTAACCTCTTGTTTACGATAAAGTTCATATCGACCTTGACTCATCTTTAATAATTCGATATTAGCATATTCTAAAATATGTTCAAAATAATGAGACAAAACATATCTTTCAAAAGACATACGTTTGAAATTCTTACCAGAAGATTGATCAGCTAAATCTTGATAAAGCGTATATTTATCAAAAACCTCTTGATTCTTTGTATAATCTTTTTGTATTTGTTTAATGATTTTATCATTATTCTCTTTTGTATAAAGCAAGTAACTGAGATGTTGAGATATGTCTTCTTTTTGTTTATTCATTTCTAAAAATTGTTCTTTTAAAAGTGTTATATCAACAAGTTCTTCACCTTGGTATTCTTCAAGTTCTTTTAAACGTGCTTGTAA
>CALDMQ010000158.1 GCA_937917505.1 uncultured Erysipelotrichaceae bacterium
TCATAAAGATTATGAAAGTATAGAAGAAAGAAATGAAAAAGTATATCATATATTAGAGTTGGTAGGTCTATCAAGAGAACATGCAACAAGATATCCTCATCAATTTTCTGGAGGACAAAGACAACGTATTGGTATTGCTAGAGCGTTGATTATGAACCCAGATTTAATTATTGCTGATGAAGCAATTTCAGCTCTTGATGTTTCTATTCAAGCACAAGTTGTGAATCTTATGAAAAAGATTCAAAAAGAAACAAATATTGCTTATTTATTTATTGCACATGATTTATCTATGGTAAAATATATTAGTGATAGAATTGGTGTTTTACATTTAGGCCATCTTGTAGAGACAGGAACAGCTGAAGAAATTTTTAATAATCCATTACATCCTTATACAAAATCATTGTTATCGGCGATCCCTCATCCAAACCCACGTGTTGAAAAAACACGTACGTCATTAGCTTATGATTATAATGAAAGTGGATTAGATTATCATGCAGGTGTTCAACACAAGGTTTCTGATACACATTATGTTTTAGCTACAGATGAAGAGTTTCAAATGTTTTTGGAACATCAATATGATGCAATTTAATAAATAAAAAACATCTTGGTTATTTAAAACCAGGATGTTTTTAATACCCTCGATAGTTGTGAGGGATATCTTGATCGACATCTTTTATTTTATGAATGGAAGTATCGGTAATTTCTATACGATGACGATAGAGTGTAATATTAACAATACGACTACCTACAGCATAAATAAGAGCCATACTAGGAACAGCAATAAGTAATCCAAAGAAACCTAAAAGATTTCCAAAAATAACTAATGATAACAAAACATATAATCCAGAAATACCAACATATCCACCAACAACACGAGGATAAATAACATTGGCTTCAAATTGTTGGATAATAACAAAACAAATAGTAAAGATAATCGCTTGTGTTGAGTCAACCGCTAAAACAAGTATAAAACTCACAACAAAACCAAAGTATCCTCCAAACATTGGAACTAAGGATGCAATCCCAATAATGAATGCAAGTAATTCAGGAAAAGGGATACCAGTTATTTTAAAACCGCCATACATAAGTCCCATTAAAATACAGCATTCTAGTAATTGTCCAGATACAAAACCATTAAAATAATGATTGGCTTCAGCACCAATATCAAACATAACTAAAGATTCACGATAACCAAAAATAAAAGTTATGAGTTTTTTTAATTGGCGAATGTGAGTTTCTTTGTTAGCAAGTAAATATAATGCCATAATAAATGAAGTAATCGCATTAACGAAAATGCTAAATATACCAAAAGATTGAAAAAGAAGTGTAATACCAGCATCGCTACTTTTAGTAAGGATATTGGCTAAATCAAGATGTGAAAGAGATTCTTGAATAGTTTGATAGTTAATTGCATAATTGATATGGAAATGTGCAAGTGTATTATTGACCATTGTTACTAATCTATTTGCATAACTAAAAATATTAGTAATAATTAAGCTGATGCTTTCGCCAAGACGTGGAATGATAAATGATGAGAAAAGAATAATAATGAGTATTGCAAGAATAAGTGTTGTAAACAATGCCATCCCTCTTAATAGCCCTTTTTTCTTGACTTTTTTACTATATAGTTTCTCGATTTTTTTCATAGGAATATTTAAAATAAACGCTATAACAATAGCTATATAAAAGGGTGCTGCAAGAGATAAGATATATCCAATGCACGATAAGACAGTTTTGTAATTAAATAGAACAAAAGTTAAAACAACAGCATAAGTAATATAACGCATTGTTTTGTTGCTTCTCACAATCTGAGTTTTATCAATCATAAATTCACCTTCTTTGTGAAACAATCATAACATAATCTATAAAAAAAGTGTAGGAGTTTGAGATTAAAGACAAAACATGGTAGAATAATACAAAGGATGTGATTGCTATGGTTAAATTGACAAGAAAAGCACAAATATTAATTTTTATGCTTGTATTGTGTTTGTTTTTTGGATTTGGATATTATTTGATTAGAGATACACAAAAAGATGAGGGAAAGCCTAAGGAAGTACATTATGAAATTCGAGTTGTTGCAGAAGATGAAAAGATTATGTCTACATATATTGACTCTGTTTCATCACAAAATGCATCTCAAATCTATAAAACATATCAGGTGACAGTTCCTAAAGGTACAAAAATTAAAGACTATTCATTAACGCAAGAACAAAGTTTTTCAAAATATTTAAAATTAGAAGGATCTAATAATAAAGACTTTCTTACAAAGAAGTCTAAACAAAAAATTACACATTATGCCTATTCTATGTTATTAGAAGGGGATGTTATTGAAAAAACAAATACATCAACTCAAGAAAAAATATATGAAATAGTGAATGCAAGAATTACTTATGACCAAATACCAATCGTTTTATTAAGTAATGAAAATAGCGTTTGTATTAGAAATACAAAAAAAACAAAAGAAAAAATTATAAATCTTCAAGATTTTATTAATGATTTAAAAGATGTTAAGAAAAGGGAAAATATTATTTCTTGGTAAATTTAAAGTCAGCATTTTTATGATAAAGATGTTGACTTTTTTTAATGTTTGTCTATAACAAATTGGTGTTATTGTTGTAAATGAACATGACAATTGTATACAGAAATAGCAAAATATTTATAAGATTTAGTAAAAAAACAAATAAACATAGTTCGTAGTTGGGTTATCACAAAAAAATAAAAAAATATTAAAAAAGTTGTAGCTTTGTTTAAGAAGTTGTGCTATATTAGACACAAGACCTAACAAGTTGGTTGTTTTGGAGGAGGGAAAAGAAACAATGAAAAAAGGTTGGTTTAAAAAAGCTGCTATCTCTCTTACATGTCTAACAATGTTAGTTGGATGTGGTGGCGGAGGTAAAGAAGAGTCAGCTACAAAATCTATTACTGTTAACTTAGGGAGTGAACCACCTGAAATGTTAACATTTATGACTACAGAC
>CALDMQ010000159.1 GCA_937917505.1 uncultured Erysipelotrichaceae bacterium
GTTTTAATATCCACATCAAGCTGAGAAAGTTCATCTATTCTTTTTAATAATTCTTGAATTTCAAAATCCTTTCCATCTTGTCTAATATACTTTAAACGATATGGATTAAGCGATAACATCTTTGCAATTTCTTGATCATTATAGCCTTTTCTATCTAAAAGTTTAACTTGATATAATAATCTTAAAGAACTTGCTATTAAAGAAATCAATTTAATAGGTTCTTCATTATTCATTTTTAAATCTTTATAAATTTGTATACTTTGTCTTGTTTCTTTATTTAAAATAGCTTTCGTAATCTCAAACACATTTTCCTCTAATTGTTTACTAATCATGACATCAATTGTTTTCATATCAATATGTTTTGTATATAAACATATTTTATTTACTTCTTGAGAGATTTCTAATAAATCATTAGGCATTCTTGATAAAAATAAATGCAATGCATCTTCATCAATTGTACAACCTCTCGCTTTAATGGCTTGATGAGTCGCTTTATAAAGTTGTTGAGAGTCCATTTTATCAACTTCTATAAATTGAACTTTCTTTCTTAACTCTTTTACAACTTTTTTTCTTTCATCAAAATTTTTTTGATCATGATAAATAACGAAGATTGTTGATGGGTTATCTATTTTTAAATAGTTCATCAAAGTTACCATATCTTCATTCTTTTCTTTTTGTTTTTGTGTTGTTAAAAAGTATGGATTTTTAACAATAACCATCTTGTATTCAGTTAAAAAAGGTGGTGTTAAAGCATCTTCAATAATATCTTTCATCGGTGTTTCTTGGCACCAATATATCATGATATTCATATCTTCATGTTTGATATGATACTGCTTTTTTAAAGCATTAAGTTTTTGTTCCATGATTAGCTTTTCGTCACCATAAATAACATAATTCATGCTTCCACCTCCACTTTATCTATTATACATGAAATGATTCATTTTGGAATCAATTTATTGAAAAATCATATAATCCCCACGTCCATAATAACGAATATGAAACATACCATCTTCATCAGTTCTTAAAATATGAATACCTTTACGATTTAGCCTTTGAATGACTTCTTGACTTGGATGACGATACATATTCTTTTTCTTAACACCAATCATTGCAACATTGGGTTGAATCATTTGAAATAATATAGGAGAAGTTGCTGTACGACTGCCATGATGTGATACTTTTAAAATATCAATATCTAATTTTTGATAACGTTCAACAAGTTCTTTTTCAACTTCTAAAGAAATATCTCCAGTCATTAATACAGAAAAAGATGGAAAATCGATTTTCATGACCAAAGATTGATCATTTGTCTCTTGACTATACGCATGTTCTAACATTGTTATTGTGATATGACCAATTTGTCTTGGTTCTTCATAATCTCGAATCACTTGCTTCACTGGAAAATTTTCAATCAATGAATCTAATGCACCTGAGTGATCATAATCATCATGAGAAATATAAACATAATCCAAACAATGAATACCACTTGCTTTTAAATATGGAATAATCGTTTGAGTTGCCAAATCATAATCTTTATTCCCACCTGTGTCAATCAAAATATTTCCTTGATTCATAGGCAATCGAATCAAAGTACAATCTCCCTGCCCAACGTCAATCATTGTAATTTCTCCATAAATTCTATATTCACTATAAAATCGAAATACAACCATCAAGCAACAAAGTGCAATTGCATAATGATGAATAGAATGATTTAGTTGTTGATGGTAAATTATACAAAAATATAATATATAGTACAACACAACAAACAAAAAAGATGGATAAGCAAATGTCAGAAAACTATCCATACTCTGAGTAAAAATTATAATTTTTTGTAAGGCATCAACCATAAAAATTAAAGCATATTCTAAAACTGGAAGGAACACGCTTCCCACACATAACATGTAAAGATATTCTATAAAAGGGGTAAGTACGATACCTAAAGCATATGAAAAAAATGAAATTTGTGCATTCATCTGTAAAACTAAAGGAATAGTTGATAGATAAATCCATAATAATTGTCTTTTCAAAGAAGCGGTTAACAAAACAATGAAATATACAAAATATGAAACGATGCATTATATATAAGATATGGATTGATAATCAAATAAACAATAATTAAAAAAGACAGAACATCTAATTGATGAAACCATCTTTGAAAAATCGTATATAGCACTAAAACAAAATATGCTCTATACAACGATAGAGACATAGGAATAGAAAAAATATAAATTCCCAACAAAAATAAAGACACAAACTTTGATATTTTTTCATTCACAAATAATCCCAAACACTTTTGTAGCGTCGCTGATAAGATATGCACATGCATACCCGATAAGGCAAATAAATGAACTAATGATAACTTCGTCAATATTTGATAATCTTCCTGAATAGATTCACTTTTTTCACCTAACAATAACAGCCTTTGATAATCATTGATACTTTGATTATTCGATAACCGATCTTCAATCCAATGATAAAGCCCTTTATGTTGTTGCAAAGAGATAACTTGTGTGATTTGACCTTTTGCAATGACATTTATACTCCTTAAATAATGAAGTTCATTAAAAGCATAATCATTCGTATTTGTATTGATATCTAACAATTTAATATCACAAACAATTTCATCATAATAATTGATATTCCCATCATAAAACAGTTTTATTATCCCTTGATTACATTTCACATAACAGTATTTTTCACTAACCTTAATCACTTTTCCTTCAATACGCGTTGGAAATTTAGCTTGATATTGATGCGGATATAAAAAAGCAATTCCTAGCAACACAAACATAATACAAAAATGTTTCCAAGATAAACGATAAAATAGCCAGCATAAATAAGCAAATAAAAATAAATAAAAAATAGAATGCTCTAAACATCCTAAAACAAACAAAAGAATACCAACTGCATAATAAAACAAATGATATCTTATAAGCATAAATAATCCCTCAAACGAAGAAACGTTTTTTCACCTATCCCAGAAACATTCATCAAATCTTCTATACACTCAAAACGATTATCCTTTCGATAATCAATAATCTTTTCCGCTGTTTTTTCACCAACCCTTTCTAACTGCATTAGTTCTTCTTTTGTTGCATTGTTCAAAGATATACACAAGTCGTTTTTTCTAGGAAGATACAATGACGATTCATCTTGAATTTGATAATGAAGTGATAAAGCCTTTAAATTTGCTTTTGAACTTACACCTACATCGTCTATCAATTCCTTAACAGTTAAACTTCCTTCAAATTCATATTTTCCTTGTTTTAAAAATTCTC
>CALDMQ010000160.1 GCA_937917505.1 uncultured Erysipelotrichaceae bacterium
TGTCAGTGTTTGATAGGAAATGATATAGGTGAATATCATACTTGTATGCATGGTTGTTTATATTGTTATGCGAATGAAAGTATGACACTCATTAAAAAGCGTTATCAATCACATGATTCATTATCACCACTGCTTATAGGACATATTCATGAAGGAGATAAAGTTTATCATGCAAAACAATCTTCCAATATTAATTATCAGATATCATTGTTTTAAGGAGATATTTTATGGAAATAAGAGTTTTAAGATATTTTTTAGCGGTTGTAAGAGAAGGAAGTATCACGAAAGCCGCAGAAACATTGCATATTACACAACCGACTTTATCTAGACAACTTCAACAATTAAATACACATTTGTTTGTAAGAGGAAAGCATCATAATACTTTAACAAATGAGGGAATGTTACTTAAGAAAAGAGCGGAGGATATTGTAGAATTAGCTAATAAAACTGAAAAAGAATTTTTAGCACAAGATGATTTGATTTCAGGATATATTTGTATTGGAAGTGGTGAAACTTTTGCAATGCATGAAGTGGGAAAAGTTATGAATGAATTTCAAAATCTTTATCCAGCAGTTCAATTTCATTTATTTAGTGGGAATGCTGATGATGTGATTGAAAAACTTGATAAAGGATTAATTGATATTGGTATATTGGTAGAACCTGTGAATGTTGAAAAATATGAATATATACGTTTAAAAACGAAAGATCGTTGGGGTGTTTTAACTTTAAAAGATAGTGAACTTGCACAAAAACCTTATGTAAAGGCTCAGGAATTATACGGCGTTCCATTAATGGCATCACGCCGATCAATTGTTCAAAACTATCTTTCTCATTGGTTTCATACTGATTTTGATAAACTAAACATAGTTGCGACTTTTAATCTTATTAATAATGCTTCTATATTAGTGGAGGAAAGAATTGGTCATGCATTAACGTTAGAAAATGTAACTTCTCATTCTCATCTAGCCTTTGTACCCTTTAATCCTCCTTTAGAATCTGGAAATGTGGTTGTATGGAGAAAGCATCAAGTTTTTTCTAAAGCAACAACTCGCTTTTTAGAAATGTTAAAGACAAAATATGAATAAAAGAAAATCCCAAAAGTTGGTCTTCTGGGATTTTTTTATATAAGTTGTGCTTTAAATATTTTGTGGAAGAAAACATATGCTATAAGACTAGCAATTCCTTCTGCAATAGGAAATGCAATCCATACACCTGTCAATCCAAATGTTGGTAATAAAAGATAGGCAAGAGGAATTGTAATAATAAATTGTCTCATCAATGAGATTATCAATGAATATGTTCCGTAACCTAATGATTCAAAAACACCTGACATCAATACTCCAAATGTTGAAAGAACAAAACTTAATGATAGAATTCTTAAACCACTCACACCAATTTCGTACATATGTGGATTGGCATCAAATTAATGTTCCTAAACATAGTAATCCACCAATACAAAATCCTGAAACTTTGAGTGTATTATGCATACGCTTTGTTTCCTTTGCACCATAGTTGAAACTCATAATAGGACGCATACCTTGAACAATTCCAGTTGCAGGCATATAGATGAATGTTTGTAATTTATAATAGATACCAAAGAATGCTACGGCAGTTTGTGAAACAGATGCTAAAATACTATTTAACATAGATACAAGAACTGATGGTAAACACATCATTGTTCCTGATGGAATCGCAATAGAGTATAATTTTTTATAAACATTCAAGTCAATACGAAAATTCTTAAATGATAATTGTATTTGTTTAGAATATTTAAGAAATAAAACAATTGAAAGAATGCAAGCACTCATTTGACCAATCACGGTTGCAATGGCAGCCCCTGTTACACCCATCGTTGGTAGTCCAAAGTAACCAAAAATCAAAATAGGATCAAGAATGATATTGATTAAAGCTCCTGTAATTTGCATAACCATTGGCATAACCATATTTCCAGTTGCTTGAAACATCTTTTCAATGGCGATATGAATAAATGAACCAAATGTTAAAGTAATAACAATCATTCCATATTCAATACCATAATTGATAACTGTTTGATTATGAGTAAATAACTCAACGAATGGTCTAATGAAGAATAAACCAATAATCACAAACAGTAATGAATGTAAAATGCTCATGACAAGACCTTGACTTGCAATATATGAAGCTTGTTTTTCATCATGTGCTCCTAGATAACGTGCAATAAACGCATTCATTGCAATACCTATCCCACATGAAAAAGCAAGTGATAAGTTTTGTAATGGATAAATAAGAGAAATAGCCGTTAAAGCCTCTTCTCCAAGTTTTGCAACAAAGATACTATCAACAATATTATAAAGTGATTGTATTAACATTGAAATCATTGGCGGGATAGCCATTGACATTAATAAAGGGAAT
>CALDMQ010000161.1 GCA_937917505.1 uncultured Erysipelotrichaceae bacterium
CGACCAAAATGACCATAAACTGCAGTATTTGAGTAAAGCGGACGAAGTAATTGTAAAGTATCAATAATTCCTTGAGGTGTTAAACAAAACTCTGATTGAATTGCTTTTAAAATAACATCTTTTGAAACTTTCTCTGTTTCATATGTTTCAATATAAACACTTGTTGGTTCTTGCACACCGATTGCATAAGATAATTGAATTTCAATACGATCACAAAGACCAGCAGCAACAATATTCTTAGCCATATAACGTGCCATATAAGCAGCACTTCTATCAACCTTAGAAGGATCTTTACCAGAGAAAGCCCCTCCACCATGACGAGCACTTCCACCATATGTATCAACGATAATCTTTCTTCCAGTTAAACCAGTATCTCCGTGAGGACCACCAATTACAAAGCGTCCTGTTGGATTGATATAAACTTTGTAATCAGTATTCATATTATATTTTTTCACAACATCTTTCATAATGACGTTTTGAATATAATCTTTAAATTCTTTTTCATCAAAATCATCATCATGTTGGATAGACATTAAAAGTGTATCAATGCGTGGATTTGAAGCATCTGTATAATCAATAGTCACTTGAGATTTCATATCAGGACGTGCCCACTTGAATTCACCAGCATGTCTTTTTTCAGTCGCATAACGAACTAAGTGATGTGCAATAGAAACTGGTAAAGGCATATACCCTTCTGTTTCATTACATGCATAACCAAACATAATTCCTTGATCACCTGCTCCACCAACTTCTTGATTTGTTCCCATAGCAATGTCTGCAGATTGTGTATCTAAAACAACTTTTACTTCACATGTATCTGCATTAATTCCAACTTCTTCACTCACATAACCAATTTTTCTTAATGTATCACGTGCAATTTTTTCATAATCAACTTGTGCATGTGTTGTAATTTCTCCACCAATAACAACAAAGTTTGTTGTTACAAAGACTTCACAAGCCACTCTTGAATTCTTATCTTCTTTTAAACAAGCATCTAAAATAGCATCACTAATTTGATCACAGACTTTATCTGGATGACCTTCTGAAACTGATTCAGATGTAAACAAAATTTTTTCCATAAATATTTCCTCCCTCTTTCAATAAAAAAAGCTTTCAAGAGGAAAGCTTTTCTTTCCTCTTATTGTTCAAGTAAACTTGCTAGGTAAGGCACCTTCTTTAAAACAAGGGTTGCCACCACTTCATCGATCCTCATCTCGTGGTTCTAAATAAGAGCTTTTTTATTATTGATATAATTTTGTCAATTCATCATGACTTAAAGATGTCATAGCCTCAATGAGTTCCATTTCTAATCCTAAGTCATATAAGATTGCAGCGATTTTCATCTGCTCTTGCTTTCTTGCATTCATTCTATCACCACTCTTAGTTTTAACCTAAAAGTTAGACATTATTCTACAAATCAAGCCTAGCATATTATATGACAATCCATACTATAATGCAAGGCTTTTAATAGTTAATATTTTTTATTTTTCTTTTAATAAATCTCTAATTTCACTTAAAAGTTCTTCAGTTGTTGGTCCTTTTTCTTCAACTGGTTCCTCGATTTCTTCTTTTTTACGTAATTGTGTTAATTTGTTAATTACTTTTAGCATCATAAAAATGACTAAAGCAATAATTAAGAAATCAATCACATTTTGTAAAAAACTTCCATATTTTAATAAAATTCCTTCACTTAGCGTTTTCCCAGTTGCATCTACAATTGGTGCTCTTAATACAATTGATAAATCTGTAAAGTCAGCTGCACCTGTTAACATTGTGATGATTGGCATGATAACATCGTTAACTAACGAAGATACAATTTTACCAAACGCACCCCCAACAATTACCCCAACAGCCATATCAACGACATTTCCTTTTATTGCAAATTCTTTGAATTCGTTGAAAAACTTCTTCATTATATTGCTTGTACCTCCAACACTCCTGGAACTTCTTCAATTAAAATTTGTTCTACACCATCTTTTAATGTTGCATCTAACATCGAACATCCAGCACAAGCTCCGTGCATTTGAACATAAACTATACCATCTTCGAATTTAATAAATTCAATATCTCCACCATCTCTTTGTAAATAAGGTCTTAATTTATGTATAACTTTTTTTATTTCTTCATCCAAATTCATAATTCCACTCCTTTTTGCTTATTTATTATACCATAATTTTCAAAATATAAAAGTAAGATGTTTTATTTGACTTTGATAAAGTGTATCATTGTGATATAATTGTAAACGATTGGAGGGCTGTTAATGGAACATCGTGTTAAAGTTGGTGATGTCATTGATGTAACCATTACTGGAATTCAACCTTATGGTGCTTTTGCCTCTTTACCTGATCATAGTTCTGGCTTAATACATATTTCTGAGATTTCAGATAATTTTGTCAGAAATGTAGAATATTTTGTTCATGTAGGAGATACGATCCGTGTCAAAGTCATTGATATTGATGAAAAGACACATCAAGCCAAGCTTTCTTTAAAAGCTTTAAATACATTAAACAAAAGAAAATACAAAAGAGTTTATAAAAATAATCGGGAAAAGATTCAAGAAACACCTTCAGGATTTAATCCGTTAAAAGAAAAACTACCTGAGTGGATTGCTCAAGGGATGATAAAGGAGGAATTTTATGATTAAAGTTGATTTATCTCAAGCAAAATTAGCTGAAAGTATGGATTCATACAAAGAACAAGTAGCTTCTATTCATGATATGATCCATAACAAAACCGGACTAGGAAATGATTTCTTAGGTTGGGTTGACTTACCTGTTGCCTATGACAAAGAAGAAGTCAAAGCAATTCAGGAAAAAGTTAATGAATTAAAAGATGAAATTGATGTTTTATTAGTATGTGGTATTGGTGGTTCTTATTTAGGAGCAAGAGCTGCTATTGAAGCATTAAATGGTTTATTTCCTACTCAAAAAGTTCAAATCATTTATATTGGAAACACATTCTCATCTAATTACTTATCTCAAGTAAGAGAATATGTAAAAGATAAAGAATTTGCAATCAATGTTATTTCTAAATCAGGAACAACAACAGAAACATCTATTGCTTTTAGAATTTTCAAAGATTTATTAGAAAAAACAAAAGGAAAAGAAGTTGCTAGAAAAAGAATTATCGCAACTACTGATAAGGAAAAAGGAGCATTAAAAACTTTATCTGTCAATGAAGGATATACAACATTTGTTGTGCCTGATGATGTTGGTGGTCGTTATTCTGTATTAACTGCAGTTGGACTATTCCCTATTGCCATGGCTGGTATTGACATCCATGATATGTTAAAAGGTGCTGCGGATTCTAGAGAAAAATTCAATAACCCTGATTTATTAAGCAATGATGCTTATCAATATGCTGTTGCTAGACAAGTATTATGCAAGCAAGGTTATCCAGCAGAAATGTTTGTCACTTATGAATTACAACTTGCGATGTTCGCTGAATGGTGGAAACAATTATTTGGTGAATCAGAAGGTAAGGAAGGTAAAGGTGTTTTACCTACAAGTGCAACTTTCTCAACTGATTTACACTCACTTGGTCAATTTATTCAAGAAGGAACAAAGGTTCTTTATGAAACTGTATTAAAAGTAGAAAAACCTATAGCTGATTTAGAAATTCCTAGTGATGCTGATAATTTAGATAACTTAAATTATCTAGCTGAAAAAACTGTTGATTTCGTTAATAAAAAAGCTTGCGAAGGAACTGTTGATGCGCATGTTAATACTGGTGGTGTTCCTAACATTCAAATCACTGTCGATGAAATGACTGCATATTCATTTGGATACTTAGTTTATTTCTTCGAAATTGCTTGCGCAATGTCAGTCTATTTATTAGAAGTGAATCCATTCAACCAACCAGGTGTTGAAGTCTACAAAAAGAATATGTTCA
>CALDMQ010000162.1 GCA_937917505.1 uncultured Erysipelotrichaceae bacterium
TTTATGGTTAAATTCATGAGATGATAAATATTGTAATAAACCATGCCAACGTTGTCCTTTAGCACCAATTACCACTCTTGCTATTCTACTTTGAATGATTGCTCCACTACACATCATACATGGTTCTAATGTCGAATACAAAGTACATTCATCTAAATGCCATGTCCCTAAAACATCACAAGCTTTTTGAATAGCTAACATTTCAGCATGAGCTGTCACATCTTGTAAAACTTCTTTTTGATTAAACGTTCTAGCAATAATTTCTCCATCTTTGACAATCACTGCACCAATAGGAACCTCATCATTATCTCTTGCTTTTAAAGCTTCATCATATGCAATTTTCATATAATCGATATCTTCCATCATACACATTTCCTCTTATATAAAAACCATTACACATAAACGGACATTCTTAATGCTGCTACCTTCCGGTCCTGACATGGTTCGAAGCCGCCTATTGTAATGGCAAAACTTATTATAACATATAATCTATTTATTTCAATAACTAATTTATTTTGCTATAAGATATTTTTTACTTTATAATATCTATTGTGATAAAATTCAAACATCACAAACTGCAACCTATTGATTCTTTGATTCAATAGGTTTTTATATGTAAAAGGAACAAAATACATTGTTCCTCATAAATATCATACTATTGAATTAAAGATTTACCACCCATATAAGGTCTTAATGCTTCAGGAATATTAATAGTTCCATCTTCATTATAGTTATTTTCAATAAATGCAATAATAGCTCTTGTACTTGCAAGAACAGTATTATTTAAAGTTGCTACATAATAAGTTCCCTTTTCACCTTTTGTACGAATACCTAAACGTCTTGCTTGAGCATCACCTAAAGTAGAACAAGATCCAACTTCAAAATATTTTTGTTGACGTGGTGACCATGCTTCAACATCACAAGATTTCACTTTTAAATCAGCTAAATCCCCACTGCAACATTCAAGTGTTCTAACAGGAATATTTAAATTTCTAAATAATTCAACTGTATAAGACCACATTTTATCATACCATTCCATTGCTTCTTCTGGTTTACATAAAACAACCATTTCTTGTTTTTCAAATTGATGTACACGATAAATTCCTCTTTCTTCAATACCATGTGCCCCAACTTCTTTTCTAAAACATGGAGAATATGAAGTCATTGTAATTGGTAAATCTTCTTCTTTAACAATTTGATCTTTAAACTTACCAATCATAGAGTGTTCACTTGTACCAATAAGATATAAGTCTTCTCCTTCGATTTTATACATCATTGCTTCCATTTCGTCAAAAGACATAACACCAGTCACAACATCGCTTCTAATCATGAAAGGTGGAATACAATATGTAAAACCTTTATCAATCATAAAATCTCTTGCATAAGATAACATCGCTGATGATAATCTTGCAATATCTCCCATTAAATAATAGAAACCATTTCCTGTAGTACGACCACTTGCTTCTTTATCTAATCCACCTAATTTTGTAATAATATCAGCATGATATGGAATTTCATATTCTGGAACAAAAGGTTCACCATATTTTTGAATTTCAACATTTTCGCTATCATCTTTACCAATAGGTACACTATCATCAATAAAGTTAGGAATTTTCATCATGACTTGTTTTAACTTAGGTTCTAGTTCTAATTCCTTAGCCTCTAACTCTTTTAAAGTATCAGCCATTTCTCCAACTTTTTTCTTATTATTTTCAGCTTCTTCTTTCTTACCTTCACGCATAAATTGTCCAATTTCCTTAGATAACTTATTACGCATAGCTCTTAATTCAGATGCTTTTGTTAAAGTTTCTCTATATTCCTTATCTAATGCATAAGCTTCATCAACCAAATGCAAACGATCATGTTGGAATTTCTTTTTCATATTTTCTTTAACTGCTTCAGGATTTTCTCTTAAAATAGCAATATCAATCATAATTTTCTCTCCTTTATATAAAATAAAAAACACCTTCACAAGGGACGAATAAACCGTGGTGCCACCCTATTTCATATCCATAGATATCTTTATATGAGATAACGGATCAACCGATCGAATATAATGAAGATAGATTTCAATACTCAATTATACTTGTTTACACCAACCACAAGTTCTCTATGATAACCTTATATTTACTTAGTCTTCTTTCGATTTGATACATTGATTATAGCATATTAAAAAAATACTTCAAATAAAAATTAAATTCAGTTTCTAAATCCTCGAAAAAATTTTATATCTATTAATAATTACATTGTTTATTTTTCATTAATTATAAAATAGATATATGAAAAAAGTGAGATTTTATTTCTCACTTTTAACTTCTATTTTAATTGAATAATCATCATCTAATTCATAAGATGATTTAATAAATGTTTTTAATACACTTTCTACCTTTGTTTGAGATTCTTCAATAAATCCTTTTTCTTTTAAATTATTTTCAATCTTTTCTTTTTGATCAATAGTAAATTGATGATAGTCAGTGATACTAATTTGATTAAAAATATTCTTTGTTTCATCAAAAACTTCTATACTCTTTTCATCAATTTCATGACTTAATATACTTGCCTGAGGTACTGTTATATGAATAGTCTTCCCTTTAATTACAATATCAACCTTGTTCATATCAATACCAGCTTTGACTTTTCCATCATAAGATACAATAAAACTCTTTGTTGTGAAAGGAACCTTCCACCCATAGAATGTGCTCTGATTTTCAAACTTACCCATATTTGTATAATTATATTCAATAGTCGCTAGTTCACTAATATTTTGAATTTGTTGTGACAACAAATCACTTGATACTTTTGTTGGTATTTCATTACTTGGCCAAAACTTACCTACTAAAAAAAATACACCAGCTATAATACCTATAATTAAGATATTTTTAAATGTTTGATTCAAATGAACTTTTTTCTTTTCTACCATAGATTTCACCTTCTTAAATCTATTTTAAAAAAGATGTCGTATTTTGTCAAATGAGAAACTTACATGACTATTTCATATTTTTATGATATATTTTATATAAAGAGGTGAGAATTATGGCAAAATGTATCTATCAAGTACAAGGTGATTTTCAATATATTTGTGATAAAATCAAAAAAGGAATTATTGAAGGAAGTTTTTCAGCATCTTTAGAAGATGAAGAGTATTTAGATATTGATAGTACAAAGATTGGAGTTATTGTTTTTGAAAGATATAGTTATACAGGTGGAAATCGTTTAAGTTTAAATGTAACTATTATTGAAAAGAATCAACATGTTAAAGTGATTGGGATGAGTTCTGGTGGTAGTCAAGGTATGATATTTAAAATTAATACTTTTGGTGAAGAAGCTTTTTTAGATAAACTAAGTAATATTATGGAAAAATTATAAATTTAAGGATTAGACTTCATAAGCCTAATCCTTTTCCTTTGTTTAGCGGTTATATCACAATCATATAACTAATCT
>CALDMQ010000163.1 GCA_937917505.1 uncultured Erysipelotrichaceae bacterium
TCAACAGGATTCCCTTCACTTTCAACTTCCTGCATTGCCTCAAAAAGTATACGGTGACTATCAAGATAAAAATCTTCACCACTCGCAAGAGATATAATTTCATTACAAGCACTCTTAGAAATCAACATCGAACCTAATAACGATCTTTCCGCCTCTAAATCATAAGGATATTCTCTTGCCATTTTCATTCCTCCTACTTTTCACTCAAATGCACATTCACTGTCGCAATAACATCTTTATACAACTCAATCTTCAAACGTGTATATCCTAACGCCTGAATAGGTCTTGCATTAATAAACTTTCTCTTATCTACTTTAATATCATACTTTTTCAATAGCTCTTCCACAATATTCTTTGTAGAAATACTTCCAAAAGTTCTTCCATCTTTTCCAGAAGACAATTGAAACTCTAAAGTAATACCTTCAATTACCTTTTTCAATTCTTCTGCATTCTTCTTATTTTCTAAATCTTGTAATCTTTCTTTTTCTTTATTCTCTGCAACCACTTCTCTCCCTCTTGGAGTAGACAGCACCGCCAAACCATTTTTAATCAGAAAGTTTTGTCCATAGCCATCAGCCACATTAACAATTTCACCTTTCTTACCAACTTTTTTTACATCTTGTGTTAAAATCACTTTCATTTCATTTCACCTCTGTCTTCTAAATATTCATGAATCTTTTCTTCTAATAAAACACGAACTTCTTCTAAAGTTTTATCTTCAAACTGTGCAGCAGCCATAGAAAAATGACCACCACCGCCCATGTTTTCCATAATAATCTGAACATTAATATCCTTTGTACTTCTTGCACTAACTGCAATTCGTCCTTTATTAATCAAAGCAATTGTAAAAGAAGCCTTAATTCCACTAATTTCTAACAAAGCATTACTTGCTTTTGCAAGCATTGCACTTGGATATTCTTTATCCTCATTACCCATTGCAATTAATACGTAAGAATTATAACGATAAGCATTTTGTGTAATTGACAATTTCGTTAATGTTTCTTCATAAGAATCCTCTAAGAATTCATATGCCTTTGTCACATTCGCTTGTGAATCACGTAATGATGCTGCTGATTGAAAAGTACGCACGCCAACACGTTGTTTAAAATTATTTGTATCAACTAACATACCTGCATACATAATTGTTGCATCAAGTTCATTGAGTTGTGCATCTATATTTTGATATTCCATAATCTCCACAACTAACTCTACTGTACTTGAAGCTGCAGGCTCTAAGTAAGTTAAAATAGGTGCTTCAATAAACTCTTCACCACGTCTGTGATGATCAATAATCACTTTATTCTTTACTTTCTCTAATAAAGAACGAGAAATTGCAAGACTAGGTTTATGATTATCAACACTTATTAATAATGTGTTTTTATCCACGTATTCCAATGCATCGTGATAAGACAAAATCATGGATTTATAATCTTCGCGATTTTTAATCATATTCACTGCATTTTTTGTCTTCTCTTCAATCGAATCATAATCAATAACAACTCTAACTTTCTTTCCATAAGCCTTTGCAATTTTTGCAACACCCAAAGATGCTCCAAAAGAATCTAAATCCGAACTTTTATGCCCCATTACATACACTTGACTTGCATTTTTAATAAGTCCTGCAAGAGACTGGGCAATAACCCTAGCACGAACTTTACTACTCTTTTCAAAGGTATCACTATTGCCACCAAAGAACTTCACATTATCATCGCCAGATTTCACAGCCACCTGATCTCCACCACGTGAATAAGTCAAACTTAGCGCTGATGATGCCATTTCATCTAGTTCTCTTAGTACTCTTGAATTACGCCCAATACCAATACTCAATGTCATAACTTCATCTAACTCTTTTGACATTTTCTTAAAAGCATCAAGAATCGCAAATTTATTTTCAACTTGTTTTTTATAAATTCTTTCATTAAAAAAAGCCAAATATCCACCAGATTTAAAACGACGAATAATAATTCCATTAGAATATGCCCAATCTACAATAATTTGTCTTGAGCGAGATTGAATCAATGCCATCTTTGGTTCATCCACTCGCTCTAATGTTTCCTCATAGTTATCTATTGTAATATAAGCCATACAGACTTGTTGATCTTGATAATCTTGTTGAAGTGATAAAAGTTGAGTGACATCTTTTAAATAAATCAATTTTGTTTCTTGACTATTATAAGCTTCAAACTTCCTTCCCTTCACATCTATAACACGAATATCTTCATCTTCAAAAAGTGGTGCTAGATGCGGTTGCCACTCTAACAACTTCACACCTACAATATTAATATTCAATTCTTTAAACAAATCACTTGTCCATACAATATTTCTATTTTCATCATATTGCACAAGACCTATACCACCAAACATAAACGCATTTCTCGCATCGATATCCAAGGCATCTTTAACACTCAGGACATTAGATTCAGATAAATAATTAGAATATATCAAAGCTATAAAGATAATCACATTCTTAACAGACGCATAAACTCCAAGCACCAATAACAATGGGTGACTAAAAATAAAGTAAAAACCAAACAACAATAAACATTCTAATATCAAAAAAGTAAATATAAGATTTCTTACTTGCAACATTTTCCTTGTCAAATGATTTTCCCTCCTTACACTCCATTATTTATATTATACAATATATTCCTTCTTAAATCACTAAATATATCCAAGATTCCCACCACAACATAAACCATTGAAACCATCGGTATAAACATAGCAACAAATGCAAATATCAACCACTTTGGTTTTTGTTTTATAATCAAATAAAAACTCATAAAAGACAAACCTTGTAATAAGAAAACAAGCATACCTAATGTATAAGCATAAACAAGATAAATACTGTCAATATGTAAAAAATTATATAAGATATAACCTCCAAACATCACCCCTGCCACAATCAATCCTTGTTTTTGACTTAAGTGCATGGTCGCAATATGGAAATTCCCTGGAAATTCTACTTTTAACCTTGTCAAAACCAATTGACACAAAAGTACAATAACATACATTTCCATAACAGACATAATAATCAAAACCATAGGAATCATAGACAAAAACATATTTACATTTATATTTTGTGCAATAGCAGGAATGATTTGAGATAGTTCTTCATACATGACTATCATTTCCTGGGAAATGTTAATACCTAACAATCCCGAGAACATTTCATAAATACATATATTATTGATAAAAGTCACCCCAAATGTCCCAAGAATGATGATACCTTTTTGAGCATGTTTTAAACATTCACCTATCCATAAACCAGCAAGACACGAAGCCACAGATGAAACAATAAAAAACGGCAATCCTACCATCATAATTACAAACATAGACACTACACATACAACAATATTGCTTTTCAAATCATAGTGGTATCCATACCAAACAAGTGGTGGTACCATACCATAACAGATAAAAATATCAAACAAACTTCCTGTATAAGTATTGATTAAAGATAAAACACCAAACAAGGCAGCAATCATTGCCCCTTGAACCATCTTTTTTGTATTCTTATGTCCCATAGACATCTCTCTTTCTTGAAAATATAGCCTATTATAACACAGATTCATATAAAAAGAAAAAGCTATCTTGTAGCTTTTAACAACTTGATTGACATAAATATTGTTCATGACACTTATTCATCTTTTTTCTGACAATAACTTGTCCACTTACCTCCATAATAGGATCTTCAATTATTACCTTCCCTACACTATCCACAACAATCTTTCCACTCTTATGATTTTTAATAGAATCCACATGACCGTTAATAGTTGCATAAACCTCACTGTATTCAAAAGCTAAATCAGTATCTATCATTTCGCAATCAATTAATTTTAAATTCTCACAATAACAAAATGGTTGTGTACCAATAATTTGACAATTAATAAGTGTTAAATTTTTAGAAAACCATGCTAGATATTCTCCTTTAATCACAGAATTTTTAACCACTACATTCTCACTATGCCAAAATGCATCTTTTGTATCTAAATAAGAATCTTTGATTTCTACATCATGCATATATTGAAAAGAATCTTTTCCTTGAAATTTTAATCCCTCAATAAAAACACGAGAACTATTCAAAAAGATATATTCTGATTGAATTATACTATTCTTAATTTCAATATCATGACAATACCAACCGAGTTCTGATGATTGAATTGTTGAATCCACAATCCTTGTATGACTACATTCTCTTAAAACTTTAATTCCATCAATTTGGCAATTTTGAATCAATCCATGATGTGAATACCAAATGGGTGCTCTTGTAAAAGTATCCATCATTGAATTGAGAAGCTTATAATCTTGTACATGCCACAAAGGGTAACGTAAAGAAAATTGACAATCCTTCACTTCAATATGCCTTGCTTCTTTTAAAACAGACTCTCCATCTGCTTCACCAGCAAATATACAATTTTCAACACTTGTATTTTCTAAATGATACAAAGCACGTTCTTCATCAAATTTTTGATTTATAATTTTATTCATCACACTTACCTTCTCTCTTTAATCTATACAAAACATCATCTACACGATCTATTTTATTTTGAACATCATGTATCTTTTCAACAAAATCACAACGATGTTTTCTAAGCAACCGTATCTTTCTTTGAATTTGACAACATTGCATATGTTCAATAAAATCTTTTGAACAACCTGCATCTTGTAAACATTCTTTTTCATAATCACTCATAACCATCGTCTCATCCTTATTATACAAACCTTTCTCTCCCATAACAAATACTTATATTTTATATGTTGCTATAACTTTTAAGCATGGATGTAACAACGAAGTGAATTGTATGGAGTTAAGAGTTTTACAATATTTCTTAGCTATCGCAAGAGAAGACTCTATTTCCAAAACAACAGTGTTTTTACATCTTTCTCAAAACTTGATCAAGACAAATGAAAGACTTAGAAGAGGAACTTGGAACTGTTTTATTGGAAAGAAGAAGTGGCAAGATGACTTTAACAGAAGATGATTTATTATTGGAAAAAGATCAGAAGACATTATTTCTGAAAAAACTGCTTTCAATAGAGATATCTATATGGGTTGTGGGATAACAAAAGGGATGTCTATGATTGTTAAAGCATTCATATCATACAAAATCATCACAATATTTTTTAAACATTCTTCAAGATTTACTACAAAAGCAATGAGAACTGATTCATTGTTTTTTGATTTTCTTTCATCACTATACTATTTCGTTATAGTAGATTGCAAAATTGTTATTGTACATTTTTTAGTTGCAAAGATAAAATATAATCAGAAAAGGAGAAATAAGCCATGAAAACATTTGAATTTAACAACAAACAAACTATCCCAGCCGTAGGTTTTGGAGTTTTTCAAATCCCTAACAACGGACCAACTTATGAAGCTACACTATCAGCATTAAAAGCAGGCTATCGTCATATTGATACAGCTGCTGGATATATGAATGAAAGTGATGTTGGTAAAGCTATCAAAGATAGCGAAATTGATAGAAAAGATATTTTTATTACTTCTAAATTATGGCTACAAGATTATGGTTATGAAAATGCAAAGAAAGGTATTGAAAATTCTTTAAAAGCATTAGATGTTGAGTATATTGATTTGTATTTATTACATCAACCTTATGGTGATTATTTAGGTGCTTGGAAAGCATTAGAAGAAGCTGTTCATGAAGGAAAAATCAAATCAATTGGAGTTTCAAATATCACTGTTAACTTATGGAATAAATTTAAAGATGGTATGACAATTATGCCAGTTGTCAATCAAGTCGAATTTAACCCATTCATCCAACAAAAAGAATTAAGAAAAATCATGAAAGAAAACAATATTCTTTTAGAAGCATGGTATCCATTAGGACATGGAAATAAAGGCTTATTAGAAAATGAAACAATTGTTAGTATTGCAAAGAAATATAATAAAAACACTGGTCAAATTATTTTAAGATGGATTTATCAAGAAGGAGTTATTTCTTTACCAAAATCAACAAACTCTACAAGAATGAAAGGAAATATTGATATCTTCGACTTTGAATTAACAAATGAAGAAATGACATCTATTCGAGCATTAGACACAGAAATTCCAACACATAATCCTGAAGATCCAGTAAACGAAACTAGATTAATGGGATTAAAAATTCATGATTAGGAGTAAAATATATGGAATATGTTACATTAACAAATGAATTAAAAATGCCAATATTAGGATTAGGCGTTTTTCAAGTTCCAGATAAAAAAGAATGTCAAGAAAGTGTCTATCAAGCTATTCAAGCAGGTTATCGTTTAATTGATACAGCAGCATCTTATATGAACGAAGACGCTGTTGGAAAAGCAGTGAAACAAGCTATTGATGATGGACTTTGTACAAGAAAAGAATTATTTATCACTTCTAAATTATGGGTACAAGATATGCACTCTTATGAAGATGCAAAACAAGGTATTGAAAACTCTCTTCAAAAAAGTGGTTTAGAATATTTTGATTTATATTTGCTTCATCAATCAATGGGAGATTACTTTGCTGCATGGAGAGCATTAGAAGATGCTTATAGAGAAGGAAAATTAAAAGCAATCGGTGTTTCTAATTTCTATCCTCATACACTTATCAACTTCTGTGAAACAGTCACAATCAAACCTATGGTCAATCAAGTAGAATTACACCCCTATTTCACACAAGAACAGGCTTTATCTACAATGAAAGAATACAATATTATTCCTGAAGCATGGGCTCCTCTTGGTGGTGGAAGATACAACCCTTTTGAAAACGAAATGTTATTAACAATAGCAAAACATCATCATAAAACTGTAGGACAAATTCTTTTAAAATGGAATATTCAAAGAGGTGTCGTTGTTATTCCAAAATCTACACATATTGAAAGAATCATTGAAAATATTGATGTTTTTGATTTTACATTAACTGATGAAGAAATGGACAAGATTTCTTCACTAGACATGGGTTACTCTGATACAAGAGCCAAACATTTCGATCCTGAATTTATCCATATGGTCTTAAATAAAAAAATACATGATTAAAGGAGATAATAGATATGAGCATATTATTGATTAATGGAAGTCCAAACAAAAATGGAAATACCATTACACTAACGAAAAAGTTTTTAAAAGATAAAGAATTTGAAACATTGCACTTAGTTGATTATAAAATTTACTGCTATGGTCAAGATTTTGAAGATGATCAATTTAATGAAGTTGTATCAAAGATGAGTGAAGCTGATACAATCATTATTGGCTCTCCAGTTTATTGGCATAGTATGTCTGGAGCCATTCGTAATCTTATTGATAGATTTTATAAAAATGTGAGTGAAACATTATTGGAAGGCAAAGATATGTATTTTGTATTTCAAGGTTATGCCCCTACAAAACAACAACTAGAAGCAGGAGAATATACAATGCAACGTTTTGCTAAACTCTATCATATGAATTATAAAGGAATGATTACACAATAATAAAACAAAAACAAATATAAGGAGAAACCCATATGTTATTTTATTTTACAGCAACTGGAAACAGTTTATACGTTGCTAGAAAACTAGACAAACACATCTTGAGCATTCCTCAAGAACTCAAACAAGAAAAACAACATTATCAAGATAAAAAAATAGGTATTATTTCTCCAGTCTATGCCGGAGAACTCCCTCAGATAGTAAGAAAATTTATTGAAAAAGCTCAATTTGATACAGACTATTTCTATATCATTTTAACTTATGGAAAAAATAATAGTATTGCCTCAACATGGAGTCAAAGTTTTTGTAAAGAAAATGGAATTCATGTGGATTATGTAAACTCTATTCTTATGGTTGATAATTACCTACCGTCATTTAATATGGAAGAAGAAATCTCTATTGATAAAAAGATCGACGAACAAATCAATAAAGTTTATAATGATATTAAAGTATGTACAAAGTTTATTTTACAACCGACTCAAGATGGTATAGATTTATATACAGTGGCATCAAAAAGATTTTCTGAACATCCTGAACTTGTCAATGGTGAAGCTATTATCATGACAAATCAATGTTCAGGTTGTACAATTTGCCAACAAGTTTGCCCTATTGGCAATATCAAAATCATTGATGGACGTGCTAAAAGGCTTAATAAAACATGTGAATTTTGTTTAGCTTGTGTTCATCATTGTCCTTTCAAAGCTATTCATTTGGTTACTGATAAAAACCCAAATGCTAGATATCGCCATCCAAAAGTCAGTTTAAAAGACATTGTCCAATCTAATAAACAATAATAAGGAGAATAACAAAATGAAAGTATTAATGATTAACGGTAGTCCTCATGTTAAAGGAAATACAAGAATTGCATTAGATGAAATGGTTAAGATTTTTGAAGAACAAGGTATTGAAACAGAAATTGTACATGTTGGCAATAAAGATATTAGAGGTTGTATTGCTTGTATGACATGCAAGAAAACTGGAAAATGTGTTTTTGACGATATGGTCAATGAAGTTGCTAAAAAGTTTGAAGAATGTGATGGGTTAGTCGTAGGGACACCTGTCTACTACGGTTCTGCAAACTCTACATTAATTTCATTTCTAACAAGACTTTTCTATAGTGCTCCTATTGATAAAACAATGAAAGTTGGTGCTAGTGTTGTTGTTGCAAGACGTGGTGGTATTTCTGCAACTTATGATGAAATTAATAAATTCTTTGCAATTTCTGGAATGCCAATCGCTTCATCGCAATACTGGAACACTATTCATGGACGTGAACAAGGTGAAGCTTTACAAGATGAAGAAGGTCTCCAATGTATGCGCGTTTTAGCAAGAAATATGTCTTTCTTAATTAAGAGTATCCATGATGGCAAAGACAAATATGGATTACCAAAAAAAGAAGAATTTATAAGAACAAATTTTATTCGTTAAAAGATACTTGCGGGTATCTTTTCCTAAATTAAAATATAAAGTGCACCACTCTGAACTGAACCCCAAAAGTTGAACTAACAACAGGAGGGGTTTTATTATGTCAAAATTAACATATGAAGATAAAAAAGAAATAGTAAGATTATATGACGAAGAATATTATGGATATGTGAACATTGC
>CALDMQ010000164.1 GCA_937917505.1 uncultured Erysipelotrichaceae bacterium
TTTTTTTGCTATAATAATGATTTAAATATAAGAGGGCACCTTTTTATGTACCATAAAAAATGTAATGATAGACTTTATCTTTCCATCTATGAAAGTTTTTATTCTTCCGAAGCAATGATGACTTTATCACATATCTATCGAATAAACAAATAAAAATAATGCTTACTCGATAACCAAACATCAGATGCTGCACCATTTTTTTACTATCTAGCTTCTAAAGTCAAACATTATACTCTACCTCTATTTATTCGACATTTCAAGCAAAACAAACTTTCTTAAAAATAAAAAAGTTTAGATTTTTCTTATCCAAACTTTAGTTCTCGTTCTTATCAATCGGTCTAAACATTATATAAATAGGAACAGCCAATAAGATACTTCCTCCAACAATATTTCCTAAAGTTGAAATCACCATATGTAAAGGTAACATACTCCAATCTATACTCATGCCCAATCTTGCAATCCCCATTGTAAAAATACCTGCATTGGCAATACAGTGTTCAAAACCTGGTAATACAAATGCCATAACAAAGACCATAATCACAATTAGACGTGCTGTTTCATCTTTGATTTTAATTCCAGAATAAGCCGCAATACATACAATAAAATTACATAAGATTCCTTTAATAAACAATTCCATAACATCAAACTGTAACTTAGCTTCCATCAGTGGTTTTAAATAAGTCCCTAAAATTTCATATTGTGCTCCACTCAATACAAATAAATAACATACTAATGAAATACCAATCACATTCCCCAAGTAACAAGTAACCCACATTGGAATAATATCTCTTATTCTTAATTCTTTTTTTAAAACTGGCATAATCGTTACAAAACAGTTTCCTGTAAACAACTCAGCTCCTAAATACACAATCGCAACCAAACCAATTCCAAATGTTGCAGCAACTGCAATCTTTGCGACAACTCCATGTCCTTGAAGCAAAGCACCAAGTGTATAAGACAAAATCGCTGCTGCTCCTAAATACGCCCCTGCCATAAATGAACGTATAAAAAAACGCACAGGATCTGTTTTCATAATCTGATGTTTCACTTTCCCTAATTTACACAATACATCTATATCACTAAACATGACCAATCTCCCCTTATTTCCTTATTATATATAACAACTCAGTAATATCAAGATAATTTTATAGAAACGTGAAGCTCTTATTTCACAAGATTGTGCCCATCATAATCCATTTATAAAAGAATTGTCATCTTTTTAAAATATGTAATGATTGTTCTTTATCAAGAATATTCAAACTAAGCCTTCCTTATGAAATTGAATATCATTTTTATATTTTACTCAATAAAGCCTTTATATTAAATAAGGATAAGAAAGTCATATTTGTAAGACAAATTCCTATACAACCGGTTTTAAATAAAAAAATGTCAATAGTCAAAAGGTATTAATCATCTATCATGATAAAATATATAGTACAAGTTCAAAGTGCTCTTTCCATGCTCAACGTATTTCTTCTTTTCAAAATTTAAACACAGATACAATGAGTCTTTTTTCTATCTACTTTGAAAAACAAACTATGCAAACAACAAAATATACCATTAAAAAATATAATCAATAGCTTGTGCATTTCAAAACAATAAGTATATAGATATAGCTATGAAAGATTGTTCTAAAAGAGAAAGCATGAAAATCATTCAAAATGACTTTAATCTTTCTGATGAACAAATTCATGGTATTGGAAACAGGTGATTTACCTATGTTAGATGCTGTTTCATACAATTATTCCCATTCGTCTGTAAAAGCACATGTGAAAACAATTGCTTGTACTATTGATAAATGTATTAAAAATGGCGAAAAGAAAGATAATTTATAATTATTCAAAAATCCATTACCTTTATTTGTATAATCACAAAACTAAAATTGACAAAATAAGATAAAGATGATATTATTTTTGAAAAACATCAAGGAGTACAGTTTATGAAAAACTTCTGTTAACATTTTGATAACCCTATGTTTTTTTCAAATGTTAAGAAGTCTGTCTGCTATGAAAGCCTCATAGTGAGGCTCTTTTTATTTAAGGAAGGGGGATTTTATGAAGATTGGTGTCATTGGACTTGGAACAGTTGGACTTGGTGTTGTAGAAATTTTAACAAAACAAAAAGAAAGATTAGAAAAACAATGCCAACAAGAAGTCGTTATCAAATATGGTTGTGCACTTGAAAAAGTCACATTACCAAAAGGAACTATCTACACCCAAGATTTTCATGAAGTTATAGATGACGAAGAGGTTGATGTTGTGGTAGAATTAATTGGTGGAACAACCGTTGCCAAAACAATTATTCTAGAAGCACTTAAACATCATAAACATGTTGTGACTGCAAACAAAGCATTGATTGCTCATGATGGCCAAGAAATTTTTGAGGTTGCAAGAGAACATGGTGTTAAGATTTATTATGAGGCTGCTGTTGGAGGGGGAATTCCTGTTGTTGTACCAGCCAAAGAGGATTTAATTGCTAATGAAATTGAAAAGATTGAAGGAATTCTCAATGGAACAACGAATTTTATCTTAACTTTAATGGAAACTGATAATCTTGATTTTGATGAAGCATTGACGATTGCTGATGGTTTGGGATATGTTGAGGCAGATGCTCGTTTAGATTTAGATGGTATTGATGCTGCACATAAAATTCACATTCTCGCAATGAATGCTTTTGAAACTTTTTTTGATTTTCAAAAGATTCAATGTGATGGAATCAGACGCATCACAAAAAAAGATATGGACTATGCAAAAAAACTAGGCTATCGTATAAAATTGATAGCTCAAGCCAAGAAATTAGAACATGGTATTGGAATCGATGTTTCTCCAACATTAGTTAGTATAAAAGACTTAGTTGCAAATGTAAATCAAGCATATAATGTAATAGAGATCACATGTAATTATTTAGAGAATGTGATTTTCTATGGAAAAGGTGCTGGTCGTTATGTCACTGCTAGTGCTGTGGTGAGTGATATCATGAAAACTTTAAAAAGCGAAACATGGATGCATGATTATCGTTACTGTGATGATATTTTCTCTATTACTTATTCTAAGTATTATGTACGATGTGACCATGCTTTAGATGATTTGGATTTTGAAACCTATTTTTCTCATAATCAAGATCATATTTATATCACTTCTCCTATGGAACTTCATGATTTACAAAATCAATTACAAGGTGAAACATATAACTTGTTTAAAGTGAGGGATTAAGACATGAATATTATTGTTCAAAAATTTGGTGGGACCTCAACACGTAGTGAGCAAACGCGTAAACATATGTATAAAAATATTATAAGAGATTTAGAAAACGGAAATAAAGTTGTCGCAGTAGTAAGTGCTATGGGGCGTTTTGATGATCCTTATGCAACTGATACATTACTTTCTTTAATTGATACACATATGTTAACTGATGAAGAAATAGATAGATTAACAAGTATTGGTGAAACGATTTCTACACTTGTTTGTAAAAGTGAGTTAGCACAAATGGGTTATAAAGTAG
Organism: uncultured Erysipelotrichaceae bacterium; assembly: GCA_937917505.1. Lineage (GTDB taxonomy): Bacteria > Bacillota_I > Bacilli_A > Erysipelotrichales > Coprobacillaceae > CALDMQ01. Next base: position 3,502 of record CALDMQ010000164.1, read on the forward strand.
AAACTGTAACGAATAGTGAACTTGGTATTTTAACGAATTCACATCATATGAATGCAACAATTCGTAGTGTTGAAGGAGCAGATATTTTAAAGAAATTAGAAACTGCTGATATTGTGATTTGTCCAGGCTTTCAAGGATACTCACAAAATGGTAAAATTACAACATTAGGACGTGGTGGAAGTGATTTATCCGCTGTTGCTATTGGAGTTGCTATAGATGCTAAGGAAGTAGAGATTTATAGTGATGTCAATGGTATTTATACAGCAGATCCACGCATTGTTCCTGATGCAAGAAAATTGGATTATATTAGTCATGCTGAAATGTTAGAGCTTGCTAAAAATGGAGCTAAAGTTTTAAATCATAGATGTGTGTTATTAGCCGCAAAACATGATATTGTAATTCATGCAAGAAGTTCTTTTGATAATCAAAAAGGAACGTATGTGATAGGAGATGATAAAATCATGAAAGATGGGTTAAATCAATTAATTATATCAGGCATTACTGGTTCTCAAAATGAGGCTCGTATTACTCTTGTAGGAGTTGATGCAAAAGTCAATGGGGCAGGTCAACTCTTTGAAAAAATTTCTGAAGCTAATGTCAATGTGAATGTGTTTAACCAAGCATTAGTTGGTGGAGGAAAGATGGATATTTCTTTAATTATTCATGATAAGGATGTTCCTACTGTTGTAGAGGTTATTAATGATCTAAAAGAAGTTTTACAACCACAAAAAACAATTGTCAGAGGAAATATTGGAAAAGTAGCTGTTATTGGTGTAGGTATTAAAAATAATAAAGGGATGTTCCAAAAAGTTTATAATACTTTAATGAGTCATGATATAAATGTA
>CALDMQ010000165.1 GCA_937917505.1 uncultured Erysipelotrichaceae bacterium
TATTCCTATTACAGGTTTTGCTAATAGTATGGCATCTAGTGCACTTGATAGTAAAAGTGAAGGGCTGATTTTAGGAATAGGAGCTAATATGTTTAAATTAGGAGGTACAGTTTTAACTTATGGGATTGTTAGTGCTGCATTGTTGGGGGTGATTCGTTATGTCTTCACACTTTTTGGGTAATTCATTAAAATTGGAAAATGTGTATATTGCTTCAACAGGAACAGTATGTGGTCCATTAGAAATGAATGGTCCACTAGGGCATTGTTTTGATAAAAGTTATGATGATTATCATTGTAGTGAAGATTCATTTGAAAAAGCAGAAAGAAAGATGTTAAGAGATGCTTTAGATATTTGTTTAAAAAGAGAAAATATGAAAATGAAAGATGTTGATGTGTATGTTGGAGGAGATTTATTAAATCAAATTACGACAGTGAATTATCTTGGTAGAGAACTGCCATCACCATTGATTGGCATTTATGGAGCGTGTTCGAGTTTTTGTTTATCAACAATCATTTCATCACTCATGATTGAAGGAGGTTTTATTGATCAATCTGTTTCTCTTGTTTCTAGTCATAATGCTACAGCAGAAAGGCAATATCGTTATCCAGTAGAATATGGTGTGCAAAAGAAACCAACAACAACCTTTACTGCAACTGGAGCCGTTGCCACTTTATTATCGAATAGACCATCATCAGTGCGTGTAGAATCGTTAACTCTTGGGAAAGTTGTTGATTATAATCAAGATGATCCTAATGATATGGGAAGAGCTATGGCACCAGCTGCTTATGATACAATCTTACAGCATTTTCAAGACTTAAGAAGAAATTTTGAAGATTATGATTTGGTTGTGACAGGTGATTTATCAACATATGGACATAAAATTTTAAAAGAAATGTTACAACGTCAACATATTGATGTTATTCATTATAATGATTGCGGTTGTATGCTTTATGACAATACCAAACAAGAAGTATTTCAAGGTGGAAGTGGCTGTGCATGTAGTGCATTAGTCACAATAGGACATTTGTATCCCTTGTTGAAAGATAAGACATATAAACGTATATTGGTTGTTGCAACAGGAGCATTATTATCACCTATGTTATCAGCTCAAAAAGAGTCTATACCATGTGTTGCACATGCAATAAGTTTGGAGGTTGTTGATTAATGGATTATATCATGGCTTTTTTATTTAGTGGTTGTGTATGTTTAATTGCACAGTTGATTTACGATCATACAAAATTAACACCAGGACATATTACAAGTTTGTTTGTTGTGATTGGTTCATTTTTAGATTTGTTTCATATTTATGATAAACTCGTTGAAATCTTTCATGCAGGTGCTTTGATTCCAATTACAAGTTTTGGTCATTCTTTGATGCATGGAGCTTTAGCTGCTACTGAAGAATACGGTATTTTTGGAGTTGCAATGGGGATGTTTGATTTAACTGCAGCAGGTATTACGGCTGCGATTCTCTTTGGTTTTTTGGTTGCGATTTTCTTTAAACCAAAATCATGAATGATTCTTATGATTTAAAACATCGTATTTTAAGTTTTAGGGGAAGGATGCTTCATTTTTATTTTCTTGCAAGTCTTTCTAATGATGTGTTAATTTCTCGCGTTATAGAAGGTATCGAGAATAATCAAGGTAAAGATTTAGAAAATTGTTTAAACAATGGTGATGTTGATGTTGTGAATACCAATGAAATAAAGAAAATACAATATGCCTTGTTATCAGGAAATAGTATTTTAATAGATCAAGAAACAACATATATTATGGATACAAAAAATTATCCAAATCGTTCAATTGAAGAACCTGAAACAGAAAAAAGTGTTAGGGGTGCTAAAGATGGTTTTAATGAATCAATATTAAATAATACTGGTTTATTAAGGCGAAGAATGAAATCTGTAGATTTATGTTTTCATATTGAAACAATTGGAACACATAATCATATAGATATTGCTGTTGTTTATTTGCAAAACAAAGTTGATCAAAAGATTTTAAAACAAGTATTATCACGTATTCAAAGTATTCAAGCTGATGATTTGATTATGAGTGATCGGGCTTTAGAAGAATTGTTGATGGATCAAGGATACAATCCTTTTCCATTGGTTCGTTATAGTGAAAGACCAGATATCGTTGCAACTCATGTACAACATGGTTACATTGCGATTATATGTGATACATCTTCATCGGTATTGATGTTACCAACAACATTGTTTGAAATACTAGAGCATGTAGAAGAACATAGACAAACA
>CALDMQ010000166.1 GCA_937917505.1 uncultured Erysipelotrichaceae bacterium
TTGTCAGCAATCCAAATTTTCCATTTATTTGAATCAATTGACTCTCCATAATACCAAAAATCAGGAAGCATTAGCATCACATCGTACGCAAGGTTTGCAATTGGTGCTGATGTTCCATCAAAGTATTTTGTTGTGTCGGTGTCAAGCAATTTGATAACTTTGCATACACCTGAATACTTATTTCTTGCTAATACACGATGCGTATTCTTTCTAATCCAGTCAAGCAATCCTTTTATATCTCCTAAATGAGTAATTTTGGTAGCCGGATCATTTACTGTATTATCAAAAATAAAACATTCCTTTTTTATCGGATGATAACGGTAAGTTAATGTTACTGCACGATTAACCTGATTTGCCAAAAATCTCTTTTCATCCGGTGATACAAAGCCAACTTTATCACTTACTGTGATTTTGTAATTTACTCCAAACGGAATTTTAAATGTTGCACTTTCACCAGCGACTGTTCCTATGACTATATGTGTATGTGTATCAGTTACTGTTACTGTATCCAATGCACAGCTTGTGCCATTATCAGTTGCAAGCGTTACTGTCAGTACCTCGCATTTATATACAAAATCTAACTTTCTGACATTACCGCCAACAGGTGTATAGAAGTCTTGAACTGAAGGGGATTTGTAATTTTGTACGTTCTCAACAATCATTTTATAATCACGGTTAATCAATGCTTTATGTACAATTGGGATACCATTCCACGTGTATTCACTTGCACTTAGATTATTTGATTCATCCAAAGTATTGAGTTCAAGAATTGTAACCTTTTTACCTATCAAGTCCAAATCATCAGTTTGATTGGTGGAAAGGCTTATGATTACCTTTTCATAAAGGCTTTCTGCACTACTGTTACATTTCTCCCACATAACATCTCCATTAGGTAATATATCATTTACCCTATAGAAATAATATTCCTTATCAGGATTTTGGTATCTTACCATATCACCGATTGCATAGGAAACATTACTTCCATCAATGTTCTTGTATGTTTTCAGAGATTCTCCTGGAACTTCCTTAACTGTTTTAATCTCAGGCTTATTTTTTATGTATCGTCTTGATGAATTATCTGTTAACAACCAGTCAGATTGACTCCTACCATATTCATCAAGTAGGTTTTGCAATTCAGCTATCTGCTCTCTGATTGCTTTCATTTGTGCATTGTAATCTTCAGTACTGCCACCATTAATAACAATCTGATCTATGAGCTTTTTTAGTTCCTTATCTTTTGCCTGAAGTGCTTTTAATTGTCCTTTAATAAACGATTGTACCTGTGCCCCGGTTAGCTGTGCCCCTCTTGCACCCCAATCGGTATCCATAGTTATTTCAGTCATCTTATATGTATTTTAGTGAGTTTACAAAACGATATATGATATGTTTGTTAGATAATATTAAACAACAGCATTATGAATATCAATACATCTATAATAATAGGGTATGTCATCCCAGACACAATATCCATCACATCAAATTTTCCACCCTGCTGTTTATCCTTTAACTCAACAGCTATCATTATAGCTGCAACAGACACTGTGCTTACCAAAGCACATTGAACTATTGTCATTCCGAATAAGAGACCTGAAATGAACAATAAAACTAAGTCTACGCCACCAGCATTACAATGTATGTAACGGTTGCTTTCCTTGTACCAATTTACTATTTTTTCAAACATATTTTTATTTATAATAGTATATGGTGTATATCAAGCAACAAAAATGGGGTCAACGCTTATCGAAGACCCCATTACAGACGATTTTTAATTATTTATTCGTTCACCACATTTAGGACATATAACATCCTTTTTGCTAAACAAATCAACAACATCACAGCCAATTGCTTTTGCTATTCTGTCAAGTATTTCAATTGTTGGATTACCTGACATGTGACGAGCCAGTGTAAATCTGCTTACCCCCATCTTCATAGCAACTTCAGTAACAGTTAGACCATGATGTTTAATCGCATCCTTAATCCTAAGTTCATTTATCATATTCTAATTTTTCAACAAAGATAGCCATTATTTAAATATGTGACATTATAATATCACTAAAATTCCTTAAAATATAAATATTCCTTAATGTTTTTTTGTTAGTGTGATTTTATATTATCACATTTGCTGAAAATTTTAAGTTTAATAAACAATGAGAAAAATAAAATTTAGCCTAAAGACTGAGAAAGTTGATAATGGGATGTTGTCTGTATTAATTATATGTACGCAATTCAATAAGAGTATTTCTTTTGATACTAATGTACGTATCTTTCCTGATGAATGGGATTGTGAAAATGCATGTGTTACTGGAAACCCAAATGCTATAGAACTGAACAGGCTTATAAGAAAGATCGTTTATCAGCTTGAAGAATATGAGCTTGATTACAAGGGTGATTTCACATTGGCTAAATTAAATGAATTATGGGAGTGTAAAGAATCTATGCATGATTTTTATACTCTTATGGCTCATCAAATTGAACATAGAGATATAAAAGAAAGTACACGTTCAACTCATAAAAACACACTGAGACACTTAAAAATCTATCAGGCTGAATGTAGTGTTGCTGATCTTACTGAAGATTATATGAAAGGATTCTCTATATATATGAAAGGTATAAAGCTTAATGATAGCACTATACGTAGCAACATGCGTACACTAAGGTGTTATTACAATATAGCATGCAAGTTGTTTGGTGACAAAGTTCCAAACGGAAGTTTTGAATTTTATCATGAGAAAATGTCAGATAGAATGATATATAAAATGAAGGCTTTGTCAGATGAAGATATTCGTAATATAGAAAATTACATTGCCAACCCACTGACACCAGAAAAGGAGGTTAATCGCCTGGAAAAGTTTTTGTTCATGTCATATACAGGGGTTCGTATATCGGACTTTACATCTTTAACACAAGAAAATTTCACAACTGAGAATGGTATAACTTGGCTTAATTACACTTCAATCAAGACTGAAACACCTGTAAAGATACCTATTTCAGTTATCTTTGATGGTAGGGCTGAACAACTGCTTATAAAACACAGAAATGATATGAAAGAGTTCTTTATGATTAAGGATAAACCACATTTCAACATCAATGTAAATAAGTACTGTCATAACGCTGGTGTAAACAAACATGTAACTGCACACGTTGCAAGACATACGTGTGCTTCAAGATTGGTTAATAAGGATGTTCCTATTACAACAATACAGAAAATAATTGGACACCGTTCACTGAAAATGA
>CALDMQ010000167.1 GCA_937917505.1 uncultured Erysipelotrichaceae bacterium
AAACAATAACCAACCCCAAAAGCAGTAACTAAACCAATCAATCCCATTGTCATTGTATAAGGAATTGTAATTGTATTATAGTTTGCGACTGCCCATTGTTTCCATGAAATTAAACCTTTCATGAAAATATTACTTGTATTCATATCTACAAGATCTAAGTTAATTGGTGGGTTAGCGATAATTAAGAAAATAGACCCCACAACAATTAAAGCTAAAGCCATCATCATACCATTAGAAATTGCTTGTAAATGTCTTTGGTTTCCTAATTTAGTTGATAATGGTGATAACCATTTCTCTAATTTATTTATCATTTTCAATCTCCTTCAAATTAAAATTGCCAACCATTAAATTTAAATGCTGTATCAACAACATTTTCTGGATCATATTCTTCCAAGATTTCAGCATATCTTTCTTTGTAATTATTATCAACTTCTTTTTGTGGATATACTTTACTTGCTTCATTTAAGAAGTGGAATGAATCCCTACCCATTGCTTGTCCTCTTTGTGTATGTTTATCTAATGCATAATCTAGAATTTCTGGAAATTTCCCCATTGCATAAGATTTGATACAGATATTTTTTAATAAATCACTTGATCTGTCTTTTTCTGATGCACACATATAACGAATAGCATGAATGAAATACATTGGTCTATCTCCGTCAGCATAATCAAATTCTCTACTCATTTGATATAAATTGTTTACCATAATTGCTGCCATTGGATTCCCCATTCCAATATCTTCTACAGAGATTGTTAATAATCTTCTCCATAATTTTTCTTCTAATTGTGGTGAAGAAATATACAATTCATATGCAAACATACATGCTTGTTCTTCTAAACCTCTACGAATAGATTTTTGTAATGCAGAAATAACTTCATCTCCTGCATAACCATTTCTTGTTGTAATTTTTGACCATGGATCATAATATTGTGCCATTATATTCTTGCTCCTTTCTTTATTCTATGACATAATACAAATAGTGAGGTGATCTTATGAATATCGTACATTTATCAGAAAAATATGAGTTGAATGACTTAGAAAAACAAATTGTTTCCTATATGCAAGATCATATTTCTGATTTAAAATCAATTGGCATACGTCAAATGGCAAAAGACAACTACACAAGCACCTCTACCATCTATAAACTTTGTAATAAATTTGGTTTTGAAGGTTATAGTGATATGGTTTATCATCTGACATCTACCAAGGATACTCATCTTGACTTTAAAGAAAGATATAGTGAATACAAAAATTCTTTTTCTTCTTTAGTTCATGATCAATCAAAGCAATTTATTGTTTTTGGTTTAGGTTTTTCATCACCTATTGCTGAATACATTCAACAAAGATTAACCTTACTTGGTTACCGTGCAATTTGTGTTGTTCACATGGAAATGTTTAACCATATTTTACAAGAGAATACTGTTTTCATTGTGATTTCATATTCTGGACAAACGCCTCGTTTAAATGACATTGTTCAAACTGCTCACAATAATCATGTACCTATTATTAGTTTTGTTGGAAACTCTGAATCCCCAATTTACAAAGATTCCACACTACCAATATTAATTGGAAACTACGATTCTTTTTCTCATGATCTTAATCGACCTAACACTTTTTTTGGTGAAACAATCATTGCTTTTGAAAATCTTTTATTTGATTAATATCACGACACTATTATACAAATAATGACATTAAAATTTAATCTTTCGTAAATACAAAAAAACATGTTATGAAATTTGTAACATGTTTTTATATAAGTATTCCTTCGAAATGATCTAATTCATGTTGAATGATTTGAGCAGTATATCCTGTAAATGTTTTTATTCTATGTTTCATATTCTCATCAAAATAATCTACTTTAATTTTTTGATAACGTTTTGTATTTCTTACACCTTCTAAAGATAAACATCCTTCTTCTGTTTGATAAGACCCTTGTTTATGAATAAGAGATGGGTTAATAAGAATAAGTAACTTTCCCTCATCACTGACAATCATGATTCTTTTTTGATAACCAATCATATTTGCTGCCATACCAACACAATGTTTTTGATGATAAGTTAATGTATCTTTTAAATCTTCTATAATATATAAATCCTCATTTGATGCTTCACTTGATTTTTGACTCAAGAAAAACTGATCCTTCACAATATCTTTAATCATTCTTTAATTCCTCCATAATCCAACTCATAATCACATCTACAATATACTCCTGTTGTTCTGGTGTTAATACAACACCCTTTTTTATTTTATGCCACTTCATTAAACAACCCCGACAACATGTACCTGTCGCATGTTGAGCAATAAAAACAGGATGTCCTTTCATTGGTGTTTGTTTTCCATCGTTATCTATAATTGCTAAAGATAATCGTGTAGATATAAAATCTTTTGCATGTTTTTCAATCGTATCTAATCCCTTTTGATTAATATAATCTTTATCTTTTTGGGTAAGATGAAAACGACTACGAAAAGTTGATTTCGAAAACTGTGCTAATTTATATGCAATAATTTTTTCTTCCGCATGATTCATTATAACAAATTCATTTCTTTTAATTTTATAAGTCCTTCATAGACTGCTCCTTGATCAAAATCACTTTCCAAAACATAATGAGCAGCTTCTTTAGCTTGAATACTTGCATTAGAAGGTGCAAAAGAATATGGAAAGTGTTTTAACATATGTTTATCATTTTCACCATCGCCAAAAACTGCAACTTCATCTATAGAATAACCCTTCTCTTTCAAAACTTTATCTAAGAGTAATCCTTTATTAGATTGGTATGATGTAATTTCAATATTATCTTCATAAGATGATGATATATCTAGATACGGATTATTAAGTTTTGCCTTCACTCCACGAACTGATGAACCATCTTTATGTCTTGCATCTATTTTTAAGACTTGAATACCTTTTTCAATAATTTCTTGAGGTGTACGAGCATAATGAAAATCTCTTAAATATCCTTCTCTTGTTGTAAAAGTTTTCTTTGGCAACTGAGTTGTTCCATGTGATTTATATAAAAGTCCCATATGATAATCCCAGAAATCTTCTTGACTATGTAAAGAATATTTTCCTTGATTTGTATGTATCGCTAATAAATACCCATAATCATTTAAAATTGTTGCAATTTTTATAAATGCTTCATTATTCATTGGATAAAGCTCATTAAATGTCATTTGACGATTACAATACTGTGCCCCATTATTTAATACCAGATCACAATCTAAATCATATTTAT
>CALDMQ010000168.1 GCA_937917505.1 uncultured Erysipelotrichaceae bacterium
GGCTATAATTCCAATATCACTGCCTCCGTTTTCATCGAGAAGCTGACGGATTTCTCTGATCGCTTTTGCATTTCGGACAAAAGAAGCTGCAATGTAATCAAATTCCTGAGAAATACCAAAAAGAATATCTTTTTTTATATTGACGTCCATAATAAAGCGTACATAGAAAAACGATTATAATTGCACTACACCTATAACAAAGTGGAAAACAAAATCCAAAGATATGAGGTGCTCTTGATGATATTCCATTACATAAAGGAATCTCTCCAATATGCTTAAGCCTATTCAATAAAATAGTCATCATATGGAATATTTTCTGTTATACCATCATGTTCAAAATACATATGATCATAATCACTTGCAGCATCTGTTACAGCCTTAAAAAAGACAGATACAAAACAACATACCACAACAATATATGCAACAATTCCAGAAATTAACCCTTTTAAACAAGACTTTGATTTTTGAGGAAACTCATCTTTCCAAACCAAGAATAAAATCAACCCTACAATAGGTATAAAAAATGACAAAATCGCAAACCCCATACTTGGTGCATCTTCACTAGATACAACATTTGTTTGAATAGGTTGATAACTTTCTTGAGTTTGTGTAAGTTGTGTTCCACAATTTGGGCAAAATTTTGATTCTTCATTGACTTCTTTTCCACATTGATGACAATACATAAAATCCCCTCCTCTTTCTTTCATTGTAAATGAAAAGAATGGAAAAATCCATTCTTTTACAAAACTTTTATACCACCATATTTTCTAACCTTTAAAACATGACAAGAATCTTGACCAAAATATTTTTCTATTTCTTGTTTATAAGTATCTACATAATCATCCTCAACAAATGCTTGTATAGTTCCTGCAAATCCACCACCATGTACACGACAAACACCATGTCCTTTTAAAATAGATTCACTTAATCCCAATGCAATAGAAACAGCTTGATGTGTAACATCATGATTTGAATAAATATTTTGTAAATATTTAAAAGAACTTTCTCCCGAAGCTTGTATCACTTGTTTAAATGTTTCAAAATCTTTTTGATTCAATGCTTTGACTATCTTTTGAACACGCTTATTTTCTTCAAATAAATGCATTGTTCTTAATACCGCACGATCATTAACAGCTTGTCTTACTTCTGATAAATGTTTATAAAATTCTTCAGGATCGACATCACGTAAAACTTCTTTGTGGAAGAAGGCAGCAACTTTTTTCATTTCTGTTGGAATAGAAGCATAATCATCAGTTAAATCTGCATGAGAAGCATGTACATCTACTATACATAAACTATGTTTAAATTCAGAAAAATCTACATTTATTCTTTCTACCATTGGATTCATCTTATCTTGAAAATCAATATGAATTAAACTTCCTACTGAACAAGCACATTGATCCATTAGACCACATGGTTTATTAAAATAAACATTTTCACTATATTGTCCAATTTGAGCAATCTCAACCGGATTAATAGACATATCATTATATAAACCAGATAAAATCGTTCCAACCATAACTTCAAAAGCAGCTGATGAAGATAAACCAGAACCTTGTAACACATCACTTGTCATATAAGCATCAAAACCACCAATATGATAACCTAATTCTTGATAACGATATAAAACACCACGAATCAATCCTTCAGAACTTTCTTCTTCTTCATCTCTTTTTATTAAATCTGTTATATCAATAGGTGTAATATCATAATCATCAGATAAAACTTTAGCAACTCTTTCACTCTTTGCTACAATTGCAATAATATCTAAATTTACTGCACTTGCTAAAACCTCACCATTTTGATGATCTGTATGATTCCCACAAACTTCACTTCTTCCTGGTGTACTGTAAATTTCTATATCTTTATCTCCATATAAAGATATAAATTTTTCAATAGCTTGAATATATCTTGTTTTTTGACCTTCCAATAAATTTTCATCTACATAAACATCTTAATCGATCATTGTATTCATTATTTTGTATATCTTGTATAACTAAACTTGCTTGTTTCATTATTTTATTACTTCAAAACGATATGATGTTATTTCATCATATTGTTCTCCTTTCTTTAAAATTGTTGATGGATTTTTTTCAATATGAATTGCATCTGGTAAATTTTGTGTTTCAATACATACTGCATCTCTTTCATTATAATGTTGTCCATATTTACCTAAACGTCCATCTAAATAATTTGCTGTATAAATTTGGGCAGTAGGCAATGTTGTCGATACAGTTAAACGTCTACCGCTTGATACATGTTCTAAAGTCACTTGGTTCTCTTTTTGATTAAAGATAAATGGATGATCAAATCCTTTTCCTAATTGTAACTGATCATAATCTTGATCAACTCTTTCTCCTATCATAGTTGGTTGTCTAAAATCAAATGGAGTTCCTTCCACTTCTCTAAACTCACCAGTTGTTAAGCCATCTTGATCAACACATGCAAAAGAAGAAGCATGAACAGTTAATTGATGATTATAAATATTTTCTTTCTTTCCAGACAAGTTGAAATAAGAATGATTTGTCAGATTAATCAATGTATCTTGATCAGTTGTAGCTTGATAATGAATAGTAAGTGTATCTTTATCTAATGTATAACGTACATGAAGATTTAACGTTCCTGGATAACCTTCTTCTTGGTCTGCTGATACATAATGAAAATGTATTGTATTTTCGTTTTCAAATTCATAATCAAAAACACGATAACTAAATCCTTTAATACCACCATGTAAATGATTAGGCCCATTATTAATAGCCAAATGATAATCTTGACCATTCAATGTAAATTGTCCTTTTCCAATACGATTAGCAACTCTACCAACCAACGCTCCTAAATAAGCATCCAAAGTTTGATAAGATGAAAAATCATCATACCCTAAAACCACATCATCAATATGACCATGTTTATCTTTCATCAAAACTTTCACAATCGTACACCCATAATTCGAAACAACAATTTCCAAATCATCATTTTTCATTGAAATCAAATCTATATAATCATCAACCTTTTGAATTACTTTAAGCATTATTTTCCCTCCTTAACCTAAACCTTCTACAAAAGTCACAAAAGCATCAATACCTTCATCATTCATCTTAAAGACTCCAGCATCTTCTAGAACACGAACAAATTTCTTTGTTAATTCTTCTCTTAAAATTTCTTCAACATTTTCCTCATCAAAAGTATATTCTTGACGCAAATATTCATACCATGTGTGATGTTTTGTTAAATCATCATAATCATTCACATCTGCTTTCCCTAATAAACATTCTTTCAAATGTGCAAATTCTGTTTTTAATCTTGCTGGTAAAATAGCCAACCCCATGACTTCAATCAAACCAATATTTTCTTTTTTAATATGATGTAAATCTTGGTGAGGATGAAAAATACCATCAGGATATTCATCATTTGTGCGATTGTTTCTTAGTACCAAATCCATTTGATAATTGTTATTATTCATTCTAGCAATAGGGGTAATTGTATTATGCAATATATCTTCTGTATGTGAAAGAATATCTAAAGGCATATTATTATAATTTTTCCATGCTTTTAATAGATCATCTGCAAACTGTATCACAACTTTTCTATCAGGACTAGAAACACGCACTGTAGATAAAGGCCATTTTAAAATTTCTATTTTTAATCCTGGATAAGCTTCTAATGTAAAACTCTTGATAACCTTTGCCCCTTCTATTGGGAATGTATAATTCCCACCTTGAAAATGATCATGAGTTAATATCGATCCACCTACAATTGGTAAATCAGCATTTGAACCCAACATATAATGTGGAAATTTTTCCACAAATGTTAACAAATGTTCAAATGTGTCATGGTTAATAACCATTGGTTTATGTTCTTCATTAAATACAATACAGTGTTCATTATAATAAACATAAGGAGAATACTGTAAATAATAACGTTGACCATCTAAATCAAGAGGAATAATACGATGTGTTTGTCTTGCATTTCTTTGAAAATCACCTGCAAACCCAACATTTTCTTTGCATAATAAACATTTTGGATATCCGCTTGATTTCACTAACTTAGCTTTTGCAATTTCCTTTGGATCTTTTTCTGGTTTAGATAAGTTAATTGTAATTTCAATATTACCATATTGATAAAATTTCTTAAATTGAATATTTTTATCAGTTCTATTTTTACGAATATATTGTGATGCAATAGATAACTTATAAAAATAATCAGTCGCAAATTTCGCTGAATCTTCATAAAACTTATTAAATTCTTGAACAACCTCACT
>CALDMQ010000169.1 GCA_937917505.1 uncultured Erysipelotrichaceae bacterium
CGATTTTGCAATTATGATCAAATAAGATCGCACGAGTTGATGTCGTTCCATGATCAATGGCAAGAATAAATTTTTTGTTTTTCATACTTGTTCCTTTTCTTCGTTCAAGATGTGCATGGGTAAAAAAGAAAGGGATGCAGACAAATCAGACGGAAGTTGAAGTTGTTCTAATTGATAATGATAAGTCACGTAACTTTGAGGGAGGTTGATGACTGTTTCAAAAGGTGTAGTTTCCTTCTTTTCAATCGTTGTTATGTTCGCAAGAACTGCATGTTTTTCATCTTCTTGAATCGCATGAAAAATACCATTCATACCTGTCATCATTAAAAATGTTGAAAGAATAATAATCCATTGAAATATAAGTAAAAATATAAGTTTATTCTTTTGATATAAAAATTGTCTTAAAGGATAGATTAACAATGAATGAAATTGTTTTTTTAAAGTCACAAATTGATGAGTTCTTTGCTTCATACGTCCTTTGAGTTGTCCGTTTTTTAAAGTTAAAACACTATCACAATATGTTTTTAATAACTTTGGATCATGGGAGACAATCACAACCAATCTTGTCTTGGCACATTCTTTTAATAATCCCATGACTTCATGAGCTTGCTTTTGATGAAGTGCTCCTGTAGGTTCATCGCAAAGCAGTATGGGTGATTGTTTTAACAATGCTTTTGCTATCGATACACGTTTTAATTGTCCGCCTGATAATTGATGTGGATATCTATTCAATAAGTCTTGAATACCTAATTGATTCACAATCTTTTTATATTGTGCTTGATCAATTGCATATGATGACACTTGACTTGCTAAAAAGATATTTTCTTGAATTGTTAAAGAAGAAATAAAATCTTTATTTTGCATCATATAAGATATATGACATTGAATATAATCTTCAGGATCATTTATCAACTCCCCTTGAAAATGAATTTCACCTTGAAAATCACAATCTAACATACCTAAAATATATAATAAACTACTCTTTCCACATCCACTTTCTCCTTGAATACCAATAAATCCACAATCTGGAAAACAGACATTAACATCTTCTAAAATCATTCTTTTATCAAATTGTTTAAAAATATGCTTTAACTCTAACATCATATACTCCTTTATGTTATAATTCCTTCAGGTGATTAATAATGAATACATTTCCATATACATTAGATAATAAACGTTATCATACATATAACTATTTCTTAAAACAGAAATATCATCATAAAATTGCCAAAGTTTCGCTCAACGCTGGTTTTACATGTCCTAATCGTGATGGAACTTGTGGTTATGGTGGTTGTATTTTTTGTTCAGACAGTGGTTCTGGTGATTATGCTGGAAATGTTTATGATTCTTTACACAAACAATTCCAAGACATTTCTTCTATCATGCGTAAGAAATGGCCTGATTGTAAGTTTATTGCTTATTTTCAAGCCAATAGCAACACTTATGGAAGTATTGAAAGATTGAAGAAAACTTTTGAACCTTTTATTGATTATCCAGATGTTGTTGGCCTTGCAATTGCAACACGCCCCGATTGTTTAAACGAAGAAATCTGTGATTATCTTTACGAACTTTCTTTAAAATGTGATCTTTACATTGAACTTGGTTTACAAACAATTCACAATCAAACAGGTGAACTAATCAATCGTGGACATAGCTACCAAACATTTGTAGATGCTGTTAAGCAATTAAGAAAACGTCATTTAGATGTTTGTGTTCACATTATTAATGGTCTTCCTTATGAAACTTATGACATGATGATGGAAACTGCAAAAGCTGTAGGTCAATTAGATATTCAAGGTTTAAAAATTCATAATCTTTTTATTTTAAAACACACAAAACTTTATCACATGTATAAACAAAATCCTTTTCCACTTTTATCACGTGATGAATATATCAACCTTGTCGTGGAACAATTAACATATATACCAAGTCATGTTGTGATTGAAAGACTTACAGGTGATGCTCCACTTCATGATCTATTCGAACCACAATGGTCAATTAAAAAAGTGACAATTTTAAATGATATAGACAAATGTATGAAAGAAAAAAAGCTTTATCAGGGATGTCATTTATAAATCCCCTCACTTCTATATACTCAAAAAATTGTCAAATTACTTTTGAAATATATGCTCGTGAAAAATGTGGGGCCTATTGCCCCTTTTTCATATTATGATATTTTTGTCATATGCATTTTGCCTAGTAAAATCAAAATTTTAAAACTTCGCACATAAAATGAAATATATATTAATTTACTGAGATAATTCTATGCTTATTACCACTGCTTAGATTTTTTTCAATATATCATTTTCTCACTTAGCTAGATATTATTTAGAAGACAAAGAATACCCCTTCTTTAATAAGTAAAGGAGTCAAAAAAAATAATAAATAACTAAGAATTATTTTTATTTCGTTATTTCTTATTAGAATTCGTGTTATTGATTCGTTTCTGATTATTTTATGTCTAAAGAAAAAAATACATCAATTAAATGATTAAATAAAAAAGACAGATTATTTCCTCTGTCTTTAAAAAAATATAATTTCATTTTTAAACTTCATTTCGCCAGTTCTAAAAAGGCCTCCATGTTTTCATCTATAATTTTATCAGCAAGTTCATCAATTAATTTGTCCTTTTTTTCTTTAAGTTCAATAACATTTTCTGAGGTTTTTGTAATGTTCTTGTTTACATTTAGAATAGAAATGAGATAACCTTTTTTATTACTCATAATAATATCACCCTTTCCTATTTATATTATACTATATTTCTTTGTAATATTTAATACTCTATATATTCTTACAATAATAATCTACTACAAAACTCCACATAATATGACAAAGTAGCACATTTCTATTGAGTTTACCCTTT
>CALDMQ010000170.1 GCA_937917505.1 uncultured Erysipelotrichaceae bacterium
AAAACCATTCCATCCTAAAGTTGCACATTTAATGCGATTGGCTTGTTTATAGGTATTTTTAAAAGCAATAGCTTCTTCTAATAAATCTTCGTCATAATCTTTTTCATAAATCATATTCATATAGTTATCTACGATTTGTAAAGCTTCTTCTTTTGTTTTACCAATTAAAAGTTCACTCATAATTGATGTTGAGGAAGTGCAGATTGCACAAGCTTCACCATCATAACGAATATCTTCAATCACATTACCATTCATTTTTAACTGAATATCTAAGTTATCAATACATGTGTCTGAATTCATATTGACTTTTTTATATGTATCATCATCAACAAGCCCTCTGTTTCGAGGATGTTCATAATGATCCATAATAATTTCTCTTAAAATCTGAGGATTATCCAAAGAATGCATCTAAAAAGTCATCTCCTTTCTTACACACTTCAATAAATTGATCAATTTCTTCCTTTGTATTATAGAAATAAAACGAAACACGCAATGTGTTGGTAACACCTAAAAATTCATCAAGAATTTTTGCACAATGCTGTCCTGCTCTAACAGCTATACCATATGTATTCAATAAACTTGCTGCATCTTGAGAGAAAACACCTTTTATATTAAAAGCAATAGCGGATGTAGCATCTTCATTATAAATTTCTACATTATCTAATTCTTTCATTTTTGAAACACAATATCTTCTTAACTCTTGTTCATATTCATGAATAACATTCATACCAATTTTTGAGAGATAAGAAACTGCACTTCCAAGACCAATAGCCCCTTCAATATGAGGAGTACCAGCTTCAAATTTATAAGGTGGATTTTTCAAAGTTACAACACCACAACTATTAAAACGTGAATTTGATCCACCACCCAATCGCATTGGGTAAGTTTGTTGTAATAATTCATATTTTCCATATAAGACACCAATTCCTGTTGGACCGCACATCTTATGTCCTGAAAAAGCGAGGAAATCAATATCCATTTTCTCTACATCTGTAGAAATATGTGGAACACTTTGTGCTCCATCCACCGCAACAATAATATCTCTTTGATGAGCATAATGTGTAATCTCTTGAATAGGTGCTTCATATCCTAAAACATTTGTCACCCACGCAATAGAAATTATCTTTGTTTTGTCACTGATTGCCTTTTTAACATTTTCTAAAGTGACACGCCCTTTTTCATCTAATTCAATATATTTGACTTTAGCCCCTGTTTCTTTTGCAACTTCAAACCAAGGTAAAATATTAGAAGCATGTTCTGCAACTGTTAATAAGATTTCATCGTCTTTTTTTAAATGATAACGAGCATAACCAAAGGCAATCATATTTAAAGAATCTGTTGTTCCTGATGTAAAAACAATTTCTTCTTTCTTTTTAGCATGAATGAATTCTTGAATGATTTGTCTTGCATTTTCATATTGTTCATCAACCTCGTGTGATAAATCATAATCTCCACGATGAGCATTTCCTGAATAATTTGATAGATAATCACATACGACATCAACCACGATTTGTGGTTTCAATGTTGTTGCTCCATTATCTAAATAAATCAAAGGTTTCCCATGCATTGTTTTTCCATTTAACATAGGGAAATCTTGACGGATTGTTTGCACATCAAACATCTCACTCACCCACCTTTGATAAAACACTCTCAAATTGCTCTTTTAAAGCTTCATTATCGATTACTTCTACAACTGGATGTAAATAACCATAAGTAATCAATTGCATAGATTGTTTTTTTGTTAAACCTCGACTTTGTAAATAGTATAAATGTTCTTCATCCATTTTTCCTACACCAGCCGCATGTGATGCTTTGACATCATATTCATCAATATAAAGATAAGGATTTGCACTCGCAATACAAGATGAATCAAATACCATGATTTTATTTGTTTGATGTGATGATGAACCATATTGACCTTTCGTGATTGTTCCAATTCCATCAATTGTTAAACGTCCTTCATCTTTAACCACACCATAATTATCCATTTGTCCAAATGTATGAGGTCGATTGTGCTGGATAAGTACTTCATAATGCTTGCGAGATTGATTTTGAGATAAAATAGCCATACGCACCTTCGCAGAAGCATTCTCTCCGTCTAAATGATAGATATAATTTGCATCTACATTTTCATTTGAAAATTCGGCGTATCCACATTGACAAGTTGCATCGCGATGCAAATGAACTTCTTGATTAAAAGTCGCTTCATTTGTATTTTGAGATATATTTTGATGGAAAATATGAACTTGTGCATGTTCTTTGATTTCCATTGTTTTTTCAAAATGTATTCGCGAAGCAAATTCATGAATTTCAATAAGGTTAACTTGAACATTTCTTTCAAATTGATAATGCATTGAAAAATGTTCTTGAT
>CALDMQ010000171.1 GCA_937917505.1 uncultured Erysipelotrichaceae bacterium
AAGTGCTATTGCGAAAAGTGTTTTTGATGCTTTAGGAGCAAAGACATTTGTAATTAATAATGAACCTGATGGAACAAATATTAATACAAATTGTGGATCAACACATATTGAAGTGTTACAAGAATTTGTTATCGCTAATGGATTAGATGTAGGTTTTGCTTATGATGGTGATGCAGATAGATGTATTGCTGTTGATGAATTTGGACGTGTTGTTGATGGTGACTTGATTTTATATGTTTGTGGTTTAGAAATGAAAAAACATGGTGAGTTATTAAATAACACAATTGTCACAACAATTATGAGTAATTTAGGTTTATACAAAGCTTTAGATACTGTTGGAATTAATTATGAAAAAACAGCAGTAGGGGATAAATATGTTTATGAAAATATGGTTCAAAACGGACATTGTCTAGGTGGAGAACAATCAGGGCATATTATCTTCTCTAAACATGCAACAACTGGTGATGGTATTTTAACATCATTAAAAATTGCTGAAACAATGATAGAAAATAAAAAAACACTTGCTCAATTAACAGAACCAGTGAAAATTTATCCACAATTATTAATTAATGTGCGTGTTAAAGATAAAAAAGAAGCACAAGATGATTCTGATGTTCAAGCAGCTATTAAAGAAGTAGAAGTAGCTTTAGGCGATGAAGGACGTATATTAGTGAGAGAAAGTGGTACTGAACCAGTCGTACGTGTCATGGTAGAAGCGAAAACTGATGAAATTTGTCATGAAAATGTTTTAAAAGTTGTTAATGTTATTAAAGCAAAAGGACATGCAGTAGAATAACAATCACATATTATCACACAATATTGCCATTTTTATGGCAATATTGTTGTATATAAATAAAATGAGGTGATATGAGTGAAATATCGTATTAATATGATTGATGATGAAAAGAATTTAAATGATTTGGTAAAAACGTATTTAGAAAAGGAAGGTTATATTGTTTATTCTTTTTATACATATGATGAAGCATTTTTACATAAAGATGATGATGTACATTTGTGGATTATTGATATTATGTTAGATAAGAATAGTGGTTTTGATTTATTAAATGAAATTAAAGCAGTGAAGCCGGATATGCCAATTGTTTTTATGAGTGCAAGGGATCAAGAATTTGATCGTATTATAGGATTAGAAAAAGGCAGTGATGAATATATTACGAAACCTTTTCATATTAAAGAATTTTTGTTAAGGGTTCATAATGTTTTAAAACGTGTTTATAAAGATGATCCATCTTTTATTCATATTGATGGTTATGATATTGATGAGGAAAAAAGAATTGTTTTATTAAACAAGAATGAGATTGATTTAACGACAAAAGAATATGAACTTTTATTATATTTTATTAAAAATAAAGGAATAGCGATTTCAAGAGAACAAGTTTTAACGAAAGTCTGGGATGAAAATTATTTTGGAAGTGATAGGGTTGTTGATGATACACTTCGTCGTTTGCGTAAAAAAATGCCAGAAATAAATATCAAAACAATTTATGGTTTTGGATATCGTTTGGATTAAGATGAAAGAAAAATTATCAAGATTGAATGTTTTTAAAAAATTCTCTTTAGTTCAACAGTTAATTCTTGTTTTAAGTGTTATTGCTTTATTGATGGTACTTGTTTTAATGCCACTTGTTGATTATAACTTAACATCTATTATAGATAATGAAATGTATGAGACATTAGCTAATGAACAAGATATTGTTATGAATAACTCGGTAAGTATTCATGATTTAAATAAGCGTAAATCGAAATTGACATATCATTTGATATATGATATTTCATCAAAAACATTCACGTCTTCTAATTTAGTGAGTCAATATTCTGCTGTTACTTTTTATTATTCATTATTTGGTGATGACTTAGAAAAATTAGATAGTAAGCCCAAACAAGTGTCATTGCATAATAAAAGAAGCTTAAATA
>CALDMQ010000172.1 GCA_937917505.1 uncultured Erysipelotrichaceae bacterium
GCAGCGATAGCTTCTAAACCACCAGGACCACCTCTAAAACGATGTATAATTCCTAATAAATATTTATGATCCACATCATCTAATCCTAATTCATCAACTTTTAAACGTCGCAATGCTTCTATTGTACGTTCTTTAGTAATAATTTCATCACCATTAAATTGAGCAAAGTCTCTCACACGTCTAAATAGACGATTAGCAATACGTGGTGTTCCTCTCGACCTTTTAGCTAATTCTCTTTTTGCTTCATCTTCCATATCAATTTGATAAACACAACTTGTTCGAGAAATAATTCCAGAAAGTTCATCTTCATCATAATATTCCAATTTAGAAATAATTCCAAAACGATCACGTAAAGGAGCTGATAAATCCCCAGCACGTGTTGTTGCTCCTACTAAAGTAAAAGGTGGTAAATCAATACGGACAGAGCGAGTTGATGCTTCCTTTCCAATCACAACATCCACACAAAAATCCTCCATTGCTGGATATAATATTTCTTCAACAACTTTATTTAAACGATGAATTTCGTCAATAAACAAAACATCACCAGGTTCAAGAGATGTTAAAATCGCAACTAAATCCCCTGTTTTTTCAATACTAGGTCCCGTTGTAATTTTCACATGCGTTCCCATTTCATTGGCAATAAACATTGACATTGTTGTTTTCCCTAAACCTGGAGGACCATATAATAAAACATGGTCCAGTGATTCATCACGCATTCTTGCAGCACCTACGAAAACTTTTAGATTTTCTTTCAATGTTTTTTGTCCAATATATTCATCAAATGACTGAGGGCGAAGTTGACTTTCCTCGTCATCTACATGTTCTTCAACATCTAAAACATCTCTATTATAATCCATGTTCTTCCTCCTATGCCTTAACTAATAAACTTAAAGCTTTTTTCACATAACCATTTGTATCAAGTTGTTCATGAGATAAAGTATTCATGACTTTATCAACTTCTTGCTTCTTATAACCTAAAGCTTGTAAAACTTCTACAGCTTCATCAAACTCAACTGACGTTAAAACAGCTTCACTCACAATCACATTAAACTTACCTTGTAAATCCAAAATGATTTGTTGAGCAGCCTTAGGACCAATACCAGGTATTTTCTTTAAATAAGTAATATTTTTTGACTCAATAGCTTGAATAATTGCATTAACATCTCCCGTAGCCAAAATACCGATAGCTGTTTTACATCCAATTCCTTTCACAAGAATTAATTTTAAAAACAATTCTTTTTCTTCTTTTGTTAAAAAACCAAACAATAAAATTGCATCTTCTTTCACTTGCTGGTAAACATAAACTTTCGTTTCTTTTCCTCTTGTAAATTGATAAGGATTAGACACATAAATCAAATAACCAATTCCATTATTTTCTAATACAATATGATCCTTTGCCATATCGACAATCATTCCAATTAAATAACTATACATAAGATACCCTCTATTCATTTCATACTTTTCATATTATATCAAAAAACTAAAAAAATGAGAAATACTTTTCTCATTTATAAAAACATACATAAAAGAATTGGTAAAAACATCGCCGGTAAATAATTCATTAACTTTAATTTAGTCACACCTAATAAATTCAAACCAGTTGCAATAATAAGCAATGAACCTACACATGTCATTTCATTCACAACTGAAGTTGTAAGTAATGGTGCTGCCCACATTGCCAACAATGTTAATCCACCTTGATAAACCAAAATAACACCCGCTGACAATAAGACACCTATTCCAAGTGTTGATGCAAAAACCATTGATGAACAAAAGTCTAGAGTCGCTTTTGTAAATAACATCGAATGATCATTTAATAATCCTGAATTCATGCATCCAACAACTGTCATTGAGCCAATACAAAACACTAAACTTGAAGTTATCAAACCTTGTGAAATTGATTTTTCTTGATGACCCCTTGATTTGAAAAATCTTTTTTCAAAAGTAAGTACAGCCTGATTGACACGTTTATCAATATCAACCGCTTCTCCTACTACAACACCTATAGCCATAGATATAATCATAATTAAAGAATTTTCACCTTTTAAAGCCCCTTGAACACCAATCGCAATCGAACATAAAGCTAGAGCTTTCATCATTTGATCAGCTAGACGTTGAGAAATTCCTTTGTGTATCAAAAGTCCAATAGCACTTCCAACAATAACAGTTACTGTATTAACTAATGTTCCAAGCATGTTTTCACCTAATCCTTAATCCATAAATTCAAATTCAAAATCTAAAATAGAAACTGTATCACCAGATTGAACACCTGCAACACGTAAAGCATCATCCAATCCAATATTTCTCATTTTTTGTGCAAATCGTTTTAATCCATCATCACTATTAAGAGATGCCATTTGCACAATTCTTTCCACTTTTTCACCAGTAACATGCCAATATCCATTACCTTCATTATGTATTTCAAATCCAGTTTCATCTTCACTTTGATATGTGTATAAAACACTATTTTCAACTTCCTCTTCTTCAGTTGCAAATGAAGGTGTTTTCTCTAATAAATCCGCAATAGCATACATTGGTAGATCCACACCGTCTTGAATTAAAGCAATGACTGGGAAAATAGGAATATCTTCTTCTAATCTTTCTTTAAATGCTTTTAAATTTTCTTCTGCCATTGGCTCATCCATCTTATTAGCAATAATAATTTGAGGTCTTTCTAATAAGCGATATTTATATTCAGAAAGTTCTTTATTAATAGCAATATAATCCTCATAAGGATCACGTCCTTCAGTTCCCCCCATATCAATCACGTGAACAATAACACGACATCTTTCAATATGACGTAAGAATTGATGACCTAAACCTTTTCCTTGACTTGCACCTTCAATCAAACCAGGTAAATCCGCCATAACAAAAGAACGACCATCTTTTGATTGAACAACTCCTAAGTTAGGTACGATTGTTGTAAAATGATAGTCAGCAATTTCTGGTTTTGCTCTGGTAACAACAGACAAGAATGTTGATTTTCCTACAGATGGGAAACCAACCAAACCAACATCAGCTAATAACTTTAACTCACAAACCAAATTATATTTTACTCCTGGTTCACCACGTTCACATATTGTTGGGGCTGGGTTACGACTTGTTGCAAAACGTGCATTACCACGTCCACCGCGTCCACCTTTAGCAATCACAGCACGTTGCTTATCTTGTGTTAAATCAGCTAAAATTTTTCCTGTATTTTCATCAGTGATTACAGTTCCAACCGGTACTTTTAAAATCATATCAGGAGCATCAGCACCATGCATTTTTTTTGCCATACCCTGACCACCATTTTTCGCCTTATATTCACGATGATATCTAAAATCTAATAATGTTGAAAGCGATGTAGTGGCCTCAAAAATAATACTACCACCTTTTCCACCATCTCCACCAGCAGGACCACCTTTAGGAACATAGGCCTCACGTCTAAACGCAACAACACCATCTCCACCTTTTCCTGCTTCAACATAAATGTGAACTTTATCTATAAACTTCATCTTGTCACCTTCTTTCTCTATGATAAGAAAAAACCCCTATTTTAAAGGGGTTCTCTATTAAGCAGCTGGATAAACTGAAACTTTAGTTCTTGTTCTTCCATCTCTTTCAAATTTAACAATACCATCTACTTTAGCAAATAAAGTATCATCTCCACCTTTACCTACGTTAACACCAGGATGAATTTTTGTTCCTCTTTGTCTGTAGATAATTGAACCTGCTGTACAGTATTGTCCATCAGATAATTTAGCCCCTAATCTTTTAGATTCAGAGTCACGACCGTTCTTAGTAGAACCAACTCCTTTTTTAGAAGCGAATAATTGTAAATCTAATTTGAACATCATGGTTTATACCTCCATCTTTGTGATTTTCATATATTTTGGATAAGCTTCCTCAATCGTTTCTAATAATGTTTCAAATGTCTCTAGTACCACTTGAATCACCTCAGAACCTTGATTTACCTTAACGTGAACAAATCCTTCCTCAACATCGATTGTTCCATGGTTTAAAAAATTTCTTTTCACAAGTGCATTGGCAATGCCTACACAGACACTACTCACACCAGCACAAACAAGATCCTTTCCATATTCAGCACTATCGGCATGACCAGAAACTTCAATGTCTTTGATTTGTTGATTATGTTTTTGAATGATAACTGTAATCATTATTCTGCTTCAACAGTTTCTTCTGTATTCTTAGCAGGTGCTTTTCTTGCAGTTTTTTTAATATCTTCAATAACTAATTTTGTATAAGGTTGTCTATGACCTTGTTTTTTATGATAATGTTTTTTAGGATTATATTTGTAAACAACAACTTTCTTTTCTTTACCTTGTTTTTCAACAGTAGCTTCTACAGTTGCACCTTCTACATAAGGGTTACCAATTTTATTAGTTTTATCACCAATGAATAAAACTTTATCTAAAACAACTGTTTCACCTTCAGCAACATCTAACTTTTCAACAAAGATAGTGTCTCCTTTTTCAACTTTTAATTGTTTTCCACCTGTTTCAATAATTGCGTACATTGACGTACCTCCTTCATTTTTTGATCTCAGACTCGCCAACCAAGGCAGCTAGGCTTTAATACCTTTTATGTGCGGTTGTAGCTAGAGGTCTACAACAGTAGTATATTAGCAT
The DNA here is from genome assembly GCA_937917505.1 of uncultured Erysipelotrichaceae bacterium. Taxonomy (GTDB): domain Bacteria; phylum Bacillota_I; class Bacilli_A; order Erysipelotrichales; family Coprobacillaceae; genus CALDMQ01. Next base: position 4,632 of record CALDMQ010000172.1, read on the forward strand.
TTTCCATTGACTTCGTCAATATTTTTTGAAAACTATTTGATTTTATTTCGCGGATGTGTTTCATCATAGACTTCTTTTAAGTATTTGTTAGAAATATGTGTATACACCTGAGTTGTAGAAAGATTTGCATGACCTAAAAGTTCTTGCACAACTCTTAAATCTACACCTCTCTCTAATAAATGTGTCGCAAACGAATGTCTAAATGTATGAGGATGAATTTTACGTGATGCATCATAATTCATTGAAATGCGTTCAACGATATTTTGTATACCTCGATTTGTCATCTGTCCACCATTTTTATTCACAAAGACAAAATCATGATCTTGATGTTGAACATTCATCAATGCCTTTCTAGCATCATCAATATAATCTTTTAACCAATCACAAGCATAATCATGAAAAGGTACATAACGATCTTTATTCCCTTTCCCATGAATCAAAAGAATTTGATTTTGAAAATCCACTTGTGTTAATTTTAAATTTACAACTTCACTACAGCGTAATCCAGAAGCATACATTAATTCTAACATTGCTTTATTACGCACTCCCAATAATGTGCTTGTATCAATACTATCTAGAAGTTCTTCCATTTCATCAATGTAAAGAAAATCAGGATTCTTTTGCTTAGTCTTTAATGATTCTATAAGTAAAAATGGATTATCACTGACATATTCTTCTCTTTGCAAAAAACGATAAAAAGAACGTAAGGTACTCAATTTATGATTAATCGTTGATGTATTTAAATTTTGATTATGTAAAAACATCAAATATCCTCTTAAAAATTGATACTCAACATCTTGAAATACATGAATATCTTCTTGTTTTAAATAATCCACAAATTGCATAATTTCTCTTTGATAAGATTCTATCGTTAATTCACTATAATTTTTTTGATACTTGAGATAATCACAATATTCCTTAATTATCTTCTCCACAACTTAAAAATGCCTCCATAGTTTCTATTGCTCGATTTGCATAGGCTGCTTTCTTTTCTTTCTTTTTCACTATAAACCCTAAATCAGGCAAGATTCCAAAATTTGCTTTCATTGGTTGGAAATTTTCTTCATCGCCATGAGTAATATAATAAGCCAAAGATCCCATAACCGTTTCTCTTGGATAAACAAGCAACTCCTCATGATTTAAATAACGCACCATATTCATTCCAGCAACCATACCACTTTGCGATGACTCAACATATCCTTCCACACCTGTCATTTGTCCTGCAAAAAACAAATCATCACGATGAACAAATTGATAAGTTGGTTTTAAATAACGCGGTGAGCAAATAAAACAATTACGATGCATAACACCATAACGCACAATCTGTGCATTTTCTAATCCAGGAATCATATGAATAATACGTTCTTGTTCTCCCCATTTTAAATGCGTTTGAAATCCTACAATGTTATAAAGTGTTTTTGCAGCATTATCTTGTCTTAATTGTACCACAGCATAAGGTCTTTGACC
>CALDMQ010000173.1 GCA_937917505.1 uncultured Erysipelotrichaceae bacterium
TTGAACACCCGAAGTTACAGGAGTTCTTGTTTCTTTTTTCTTTGCTAAAATATCTTGAATAAGACCCTCTACTTCCTTTTCTTGTCTTAGTTTTAAACCATAATTCCCACCACTTACAGTAACTCTTCTTCCATGTGCTAGTGTATAAGTTCGTGTTGTACCAATATTATTGATTTTTTCAGCAAGACCTTTCACAAATTCAGTGGCTTTTGTTTTGAAAAATTCTTCGTTATAACTGTATGTTCCATTTTCATCTTGATATATCCATGTTAAAAGTTCATTTTCATCTAAAACAATAGGTCCAGAAATTGTTTCATATGTAATATGTGCATGACAATATTGATTTGCTAGGTTTAATAAAGTTTTTAAATTTTTGTCATCGGATTTTATTTTGGGTAAATCGTAAGCACCAGCATCTAATAAGACTAAAGTATTTTTATTTTGTAAGAATGCATCAATCACTAAATCTTGAAGTTTATCTTTTAAAAGTGTAGATCCATTGCTTTCTTTAACGATTTGAAAAGCATTATCTGAAAATGTAACTTTTGCATTTTTTGGGGCAACTTGTTTATCTTTTGCCATATGTTGTAAAGAATCTAATGTTTTTGATAATTGTTTTTTATCGACTTGAAGTGCATCATCTAATGATAATGATTCTCCTTGAAAGAAATGAACAAACCATAACCAACGATTTTGATTTTCTAATAGATCATTTAAGTGATTATTTTTATTATATTGAATACTAGAATCATTTTGTTTGATTGTTTCTACTTCGTTGTCTATAAATGTTAAATTAAGTTGATGATTTTCAAGATTTTTTTGAAGTACATCATGTGCATCTTCTAAAGTCATATATGATACATCTATGTGATTGATAGTTGTGTTTGTTAAAAAGATGTCATTGAAATAAACAACACCACCAATATAAGTGACAGCACATAAAGCAAATATTGCAAGTAAAATTTTAAATTCTTTTCTCATTTTACGTTTCGTTGATTTTTGTGATGTGTCTTCTTGTATAATTTCTTGACTATCTTCGTTTCCCATTGTATTTCCTCCCCTTTAATCGACATTATTTTATGCATTTTTGTAAAAAAAGTCAACCTTTTAGCGAAGTGGCTATTCTATATGCTATAAAGTGTAGAAAATATGTCATTATTTGTTAAAATGACGAAAAATGAAAAGGACTATAATTTTATTGATAAAATGTATATAATAGAAAAAGAAATGGGGTGAAAGTATGAAACAAAGAAAGGTAAATGCATCTAAGGAATTGTTAGCTATACATACAGCAGTATTTCTTTTTGGTGGAGCTGGACTTTTTGCAAAATTAATTCCTATGTCAGCTTTGTTATTAACTTTAGGTCGAGCTTTGTTTTCTTCACTTGCATTGTATATGTTTATCCATTTTAAAAAATACTCATTACGTTTTCATCGAATGAGAGATTATTTTTGGAATATTATAGCAGGAGTTTTTCTTACTATTCACTGGATATTTTTTATCTTGTCTATTCAAGTTTCTACTGTTTATATTGGGACGATTACATTTGCTACATATCCAATGTTTGTTATGGTATTAGAACCTCGTGTTTTTAAAGAAAAATTTGAACCATGTCATTTATTCAGTTTGATTATGATTGCAATAGGAATTGCTTATTTAATCCCTGCATTTGAATTGAAT
>CALDMQ010000174.1 GCA_937917505.1 uncultured Erysipelotrichaceae bacterium
TTTAGAGTTTCAAAATTTTTATTTTGTGGCTTGTTATACACCAAATTCAAAACGAGGATTAGAACGATTAGATTATCGTATGATATGGGAAGATGATTTTAGAAAGTATGTGAATGATTTAAAAGCAAAGAAACATGTTTTGATTTGTGGAGATTTAAATGTAGCTCATTCTGAGATTGATTTAAAGAATGATAAAACAAATCATGGAAATTCAGGTTTTACAGATGAAGAAAGACAGAAGATGGGAGAACTTCTTGATAGTGGTTTTATTGATACGTTCCGTTATAAGTATCCAACAAGTGAGACGTATTCTTGGTGGTCTTATATGTTTAAAGCAAGAGAAAAAAATGCTGGCTGGCGTATTGATTATTTTTTAGCATCACAAAGTTTAAAAGATAAAATTCAAGATGCTTATATTTATACAGATGTATTAGGTTCGGATCATTGTCCGGTTGGATTGTTAATGGAGGATATGTTATGAAATGTATGATTATTTCTGATATTCATGGTTCTTATCCTGATTTAAAGAGGGTTTTAGAAATTTATGAAGAAGAAAATATGGAGAAATTGATTATTCTAGGAGATATTTTATATCATGGTCCTCGTAATGATTTACCAGAGGGTTATGCGCCTAAAAAAGTCATTTCTTTACTTAACCAATATAAACGAGATATTATTGCAGTGAGAGGAAATTGTGATGCTGAAGTGGATCAAATGGTTTTAGAATTTCCTATGCGTAGTGATTATCATGAGTTATATTTAGATGGACATCGTTTCTTTTTAACTCATGGGCATTTGTATAATCAAGATGATAGACCTTTATTGAATGAAGGAGATATTTTGATGTATGGTCATTTTCATGTGCCTATTTTAAAGAAAGAAGATATTATTATTTTTAATCCATCATCTTTGTCTTTACCAAAAGCAGGAGGGAAAAGTTATGGTGTTTATGAAAATGAGACTTTATCCATTTTTTCATTAGAAAAAGAGCTGTTACAAACAATGAAAATTTAACTTTGTTAAAAAAATGCAAAAAAACCGTGAAATCAAATAAAAAGTATGGTATTTTATATGTGAGGTGAGGAAGATGGCAAAGTATAAAGATATTGCAAATGATATTCGACAAAAGATTATCGATCAAGAATATACTTATGGTCAAAAACTTCCTTATGAATATGTTCTTTGTATGAGTTATCATTGTAATAAAGAAACAATGAAAAAAGCTTTAGATATCCTAGTTAAAGAAGGTTTAATAATTAGAAGACGTGGAGCGGGGACTTTTGTAAAAGATTATGCGCCAACAAGTGATATAAGAAATCATATGTTTTCGCGTAGTTTAACAGCAAAATATAAAGGTATCAAAGAGGTATCAAGTGAAGTTGTTGCGTTTGAGGTTATTCCAGCTGATGAACATTTATCTAAGAAACTTCAAATTGAAGTAGGGGATTTTGTTTATCATATTATAAGAGTGAGATATTTAGATAAAAAACCCTACTTGCTAGATATTACTTATATGCCTTTGAATGTGATTCCTAACTTAAAATTAGATCATATCAAACATTCTCTTTATGAGTATATAGAAAAGAATTTGAAGTTGAAGATACAAAGTCATCATATTTCTATCAGTGCTTCTTTATCTACTCCCTTAGAACAAGAATATCTTGATCTCAAAGAGGGAGAGCCTTACATTCAAGAAGAACAGATTTCTTATTTGAGTAATGGTGCTATCTTTGAATATACATTAGCAAGGCATCATTTTGCGGATTTTGAATTTCAAACAATTGTAGTTCAACAATAAAGTTGTTTATTTGAAAAAAGACAACTTTTTTCTTTATCATAAAATATGTTTAGAAAGTTGGTAATAAAGTTATAAAATAGTATAAATTTATACTTAAAACAATGATATTTCTCTCTATTTTATAAAAATACGAATAATTTCTTTGCAAAAAAGTAACGATAAAATCAGCGTTTTTTAAAAAGTACCATACTTTTAAATTAAAAGCATTGACTTTTTGTTAAATAAATCTTATACTATTTATGTCAAAAATATTTTAAGGGAGGAAAAAATATGGACGCTTTTGCTGATAAGTTAGGACGTATTGGTGCTTGGTGTGGTCAAAACAAATACCTTGGTGCTATTAAAAATGCGTTCCAAAACTTTATGCCAGCAACTATTGCTGGTGCTATCGGGGTTTTATGGACAAACGTTTTAGTTCATGAAGTTACAGGTTTAGGTGCTATTTGGAAACCTATCATGGCATTACAACCATTAAATCCTATTTTCGCTGCAATTCAATTTGCAACTATCTCATGTATCGCTATTGGTGTAGTTATGTTAGTCGCTCAAGAAATTGGTGAAGCTAACGGTGAATCAGGAGCATATCCTGCAGTGTTAGGTTTCATCGCTTGGATGACAGTTACTCCAACTGCACATACATTAGCTGATTTCGTAAATGCTAAAGGTGAAGCTGCTTCATTTACAGGTATCGCTGGTTCTTATACAGGTGCTACTGGATTATTTACAGCTTTAATTATTGGTATTTTATCAATGGAAATCTATGGTTGGTTAAGAAAACAAGATGCATTAAAAATTAAAATGCCTGAACAAGTTCCACCAGGAGTTTCTCGTGCATTCGAAGTTTTAATTCCATCATTCATTATGTTAGTAATCGTAGGTGGAATTGGTGAATTATTACATGCTACTACTGGTATGTATGTTAACGATGCTATTAGTAAATACTTACAAGCACCATTAACAAAAATCATCGGTGATAACTTATTTGCTGTTATGATTATGTATGCTATTATCTCATTATTCTGGTTAGTTGGTATTCATGGTAACAACATGTTAGCAGCTGTTAAAGAACCAATCTTTAAACCTGCGTTATATGCAAATACTGCATTGTTCCAACAAGGTGCTACTGAAGGTTACCAAACATTTAACATAACAATGATGCAAATGTTCGCTGAATGGGGAGGTTCTGGGGTTACTTTAGGTTTAGTAATCGCAATCTTCATCTTCGGTAAACGTGAAGATAACCGTGCAATCGCTACTTTATCTGTAGTACCTGGTTTATTCAATATCAATGAAACTGTTACATTCGGTATTCCATTAGTATTGAACCCAATCTTAGGTATTCCATTTGTCGTAGCTCCTATGGTAACTGTTGCTATTGGATACTTCTTAATCCAAACAGGTATCTGTCCACCAGTTGTACTTGAAGTTCCTTGGACAATGCCACCACTTATGTTAGGATTCTTAGCTACAGGTGGTCACTTTATGGGTGCTGTATCACAATTAATCGCTATTGTTGTTGCTACATTAATTTATATCCCATTCGTAATTATGTACGAAAGATTCCAAAATAAAGAAGCTGCTGAAGCTTAATATGAATGTTAAGAGCGGTTTAACCGCTCTTTCTTTTTTACTAAAATTAAAGAATTGTTATTTATTTCAATATCATGTATAATAGAAAAGAAAGTGAGGCTTTTGAATGAAAACTTTTAAATTTAGAAAAAATACTGCTACTCTATTGTTTTTGATTGCTTATGCAGTTTATATTGTTGTTTATCCATTTGTATTGAAGACAACTAAAGATTTACCACTTATAGTAGGTTTTTATGTTTTGTGTTTAGCTTTCTTTTTAGGATGTAGACCACATGCATATGAAGTAGGTAAGAGAACTTTAAGAATCAAGTATTATTTATGGAAAGATAGTGAAGTTGATTTAATGCAATGTGAAACAATTTGTGATCCTGTTTCTCGCTGGGCAGATATTGCAACTAGACCACATGCAATTGAAATCTATACAAACACTAAGAAACGTTACTGTTGTTTTCCAACACAACGTGTTGAATTTATAGATGCTATTCTCCAAGAAAACAAGAGATTACATTGTACAGTTCAAGAATATACTGATGTACAAAGAGTGTTAGAAAAGAAAAGACGTAAGGAACGTAAAAAAGCAGAAAAAAAAGCGAAGGAATCTAAATAAGATTCTTTTTTTGTATTTTCTTGACTGTTTTTCATACCTGCTTTATAATCTCTCTATAAGAAATGGGGAGAATACATATGGAAATGAATGAGTTATTGGAAGATTATGGTTGTTTAACATTTACTGATGATGTGATGAAAGAAAGAATTCCTAGATCTACATATAAGGCTTTTCATGAAGCTCTAGATAAAGGTGAACCTCTTGCAAGAGAAACAGCAACTGTGATAGCAAATGCAATGAAGATTTGGGCTATTGAACATGGTGCTACACATTTTACGCATTGGTTTATGCCAATGACAGGGTTGACTGCAGAGAAACATGATGCTTTTTTAGAACCTGATGGAAATAAGGCAGTATTGGAATTTAGTGGAAAGACTTTAAGAAAAGGGGAACCTGATGCATCTTCTTTTCCTTCTGGGGGTTTACGTGCGACTTTTGAAGCAAGAGGATATACAGCATGGGATTGTACTTCTCCAGCTTTTGTGAAAGATGGAAGTTTATTTATACCGACATTATTCTGTTCATATACAGGAGAAGCTTTGGATAAGAAAACACCTTTATTAAAATCTGTGGATGCTTTGTCAAAAGCATCATGTCGATTGTTACCACTCCTTGGTATGGAAGGTGTAACTAAAGTTACTGCTTCTGTGGGGAGTGAACAAGAATATTTCTTAGTTGCAGATGAGTATTATCAAAAACGTATGGATTTAAAGTTAACTGGTCGAACTTTGTTTGGTGCAATGCCTCCAAAGGGACAAGAATTAGAGGATCATTATTTTGGAAGTTTAAAACGTAAGGTTGCAGCTTTTATGAAAGATTTAGATAAAGAATTGTGGCGTTATGGAATTCCATCTAAAACAAAACATAACGAAGCTGCACCTGCTCAACATGAGGTTGCTTGTGTTTATCGTGATGTGAATATAACTTGTGATAATAATCATCTTTTGATGCAATTAATGCAAGATATTGCAAAGAAACATGGTTTAAGATGTTTATTACATGAAAAGCCATTTCAGGGAGTTAATGGATCAGGTAAGCATGATAATTGGTCAGTTATTACAAATACTGGAGTTAATTTATTTAATCCAGGAGAAAATCCAGCCGAAAATTTACCTTTTTTAGCATCGTTAGCATGCACAATTAAAGCGGTTGATGAATATGCTGATTTACTACGTATGACAATTGCCAGTGCTGGTAATGATCATCGTTTAGGTGCAGATGAAGCCCCACCTGCAATTGTATCAATGTTCTTAGGAGAAGAACTTG
>CALDMQ010000175.1 GCA_937917505.1 uncultured Erysipelotrichaceae bacterium
ATAACGGTGACTATATTGTAATTGAAGATCGTGAAGAAGCGATTCATTATGCTTTGTCTCATGCACAAAGTGGTGATGTGATTTTATGTTTAGGTAAAGGACATGAAGATTATCAAATTCTTGATAAAGAACCATTGCCATTTAGTGAAAAAGAAATTATAGAGAATTATTTTCGTTAAGTATAAATAGACTTTTCTTTCATATAATATCTTGGTGATGTTATGAAGAAAGTCTTTTTTTTATGTGGTATCTTATTTGTTGGATTGTTCTGTCTTTTCTTACACAAACAACCACGTATTCATTTTACACATCATGAGATTCATATTGCTTTACATGATGAAGTGAAGCCTTATGATTATATTGAAGAATTATCGCATATAGATATTGAAAATCTAGAAATTGATAATCATGTGGATGCTCAAAAGTTAGGACAATATACAATTGAATATCATTATAAACAAAAAACATTTACTTTGGATGTTTTTGTGGATGATGTGACACCACCTCAATTTGAAACTATCAATACTCAAATTTTAAAAAATCAAACAGTGAATCCAGCAACGCTTGTGAAAGATATTCGAGATGATTCACAAACCATCGTTTATTTTTTAAAAGATTATTTATTTAATGAAATCAAAACATATAAGGTTGAGATTGTTGTAGAAGATGCGTATGGAAATAAGACTGTAAAAAATGCTTATGTTTTGGTAGAGGATAAAGATATACAGGCACCTATAGTTGAAGGAATTGAACCATTAACAATTTTAATTGGTGAAGATATTCATTTAAGGGAAGGTGTGATTGTTCGTGATAATCATGATACACAACCAATTTTAAATATTGATGATTCTTTATTGAATCTTCGTAAAACTGGGGAATATGAAGTGAAGTATATTGTGGAGGATCATAGTGGGAATAAGGCAACGTATATAAGGAAAGTAGAAATATTGAGTCAATATGATAATAAAGAACCTAAGGCAGATGGAAAAAAAACCTGTTATTTGACATTTGATGATGGTCCTTCTCAAAATACCAAAGCAATCTTGGATATCTTAGATCGTTATCATATCAAAGCTACCTTTTTTGTGACAGGAGAATCACAAGAATATGTGCATTATATCAAGACAGCTCATGACAAAGGACATACGATAGGACTTCATGCTTATGACCATGATTATCAAAAGATTTATTCGTCAGTGAGTCAATATATGAAAGACTTGAATCAAATTAGTGAATTGGTTTATAAACAAACCGGAGAATATACACATTTCATTCGTTTTCCTGGTGGATCTAGTAATATGGTATCAAAACAATATAATAGTGGTATTATGAAAAGGTTGACACATAAAGTCATTGATTTAGGTTATCAGTATTATGATTGGACGAGTTTAAATGGGGATGGGGAGAATATAAAAACAGTAGAGGGATTAAAGAAAAAGGCAATTGAGAGTATTGGTAATAAAGAGGATATAATGTTTTTAATGCATGATAGTGGTGCGTGTGATAATACAGTCAAGGCTTTGCCTGATATTTTGGATTATTTAATCAAAAAAGGTTATGAATTTTATCCGATAGATGAGAAATCACCAACTTTTCATCATACTGTACAGAACTAGAAAAATTTTATATAATATAGGATATAAGGAGTGGGTGAAATGAGTAAAATTGTATTTTTAGATGTTGATGGGACATTGATTGATTATGAAGCAAAATTACCTATAAGTGCAGCAAAAGCAGTTGATCAAGCACGTGCAAATGGGCACAAAGTTTATATTTGTACAGGGTGTTCAAAAGCTGAAATTTTAGAAAGAAATTTATGTGATTTAGATGGTATGATTGGTGGAAATGGTGCGT